>JANOGH010000195.1:0-5751 GCA_031414075.1 Betaproteobacteria bacterium
ACCGCTGGTGTAACGCCTCGATCGCGGCGGAGTCCAGAGACGTCCTCGCCAGGACAATTGCCTGGGTCTCCTCCCTGGTAAGCCGCAATTGTGCCCACCCGAGAGTCGCGACAAGCCCGTTCGCGATAGCGCGCGCAAATCGCGGCGGGGGTCCTTCGCGGCTGACGAGGAGGAGGTTTGCCCCATTGGGGATTTCCTCGATCACAGACTCGATCACGTTCTGAACAGCTGAATCGGTTGCGACCTCCTGGAAGTTGTCGAAGACCAATACGAACTTGTCAGTGAGACGATCGAAGAGGTCACGGAAGAACCTGCGGCTGAAACCCGGGAGATTCTGGAGGTAAGCCGGGGTCAGAAGCAGCAGGGGTTTCGCAGCGGCGACACGAATACTGTTTACGGGCTGCCGGAGGTAGTAAAAGAAGGTGGCCGGGTCACTGTCGGCGGAATCCATCTGGTACCAGATGCTTGGAGTTTTTCGAGCATCCAGGTAACTCGCCACCAGCGTAGTCTTGCCGGCACCCGGCGGGCCCGCAATCCAGATGACGGGGCGCTCACGGGCGTCGTCGATAAGTTTGAATAGCCGCTCGCGCGCGACCGCCCCACGCAGTCGGGGACGGGTAAGTTTGGCGAGTCCGGGACGAGAGCGCGACATTTCCCTCTCCAAGGTTGATACGCACCCTCGAGCAGACGGTTGCCTTCGTTAGTCACATGTCTGCGCGTTGAGTGAAGTGGGCGTCTAACGCATCACGAACGGATTTCCGGTTTTGACGCCGGTATTGATCCAGACGCTCTTCATTTGCAGGTATTCGTAGATGGCGCTCTGCCCGTTCTCCCGGCCCATACCGCTGTCCTTGTAGCCGCCGAAAGGCGACATGAAACTGACCGCGCGATAAGTATTCACCCACACCGTGCCGGCCTTGATGCGTTCCGACATGCGGATCGCACGGCCGACGTCGCGCGTCCACACCCCCGCACCGAGTCCGAAGCGGACGTCGTTGGCGATGCGCACCGCATCCTCCTCGTCCTTGAACGGGATAATGGAGAGCACAGGACCGAATACTTCTTCCTGCGCAATGCGCATCTTGTTGTCCACGCCCGTGAAAATCGTCGGCTCGACGAACCATCCCTTGCCGCACTCCGGACGCGTCGCCGGTCCGCCGCCCATGCGCAGCTTCGCCCCCTCGTTCTTGGCGATATCGATGTACGAGAGCACTTTCTGATATTGCGGCTGCGTGGTCACCGGGCCGACCTGGGTGTCCAGGCTCATCGGGTTGCCCATTTTCGCGGTCTTGGCCAGCGCCAGCAGTTTGTCGACAAAATCGTCGTGGATGGATTGCTGCAGCAGCAACCTCGACCCAGCGATGCAGGTCTGGCCCGTCGCCGCAAAGATTCCCGACACCGCGCCGTTGACCGCGTCCTCGATGACCGCGTCTTCGAAAACGATGTTCGGTGATTTGCCACCCAGTTCCAGGCCCACCTTCTTGAGGCCACGCGCCGCTGTCTCGGCGATGATCCTGCCGGTCGTATCCGATCCGGTGAACGTGATTTTTGCGGTGAGCGGATGCTCGACCAGCGGCATCCCGGCTTCCTTGCCATAGCCGGTAACGACATTGATTACACCGCCCGGAAAGCCGGCCTGCTCTACCAGCTTGACGAACTCCAGCACGGAGGCGGAAGTGAATTCGGAAGGCTTGATGACCACGGTATTGCCGGCCGCGAGCGCAGGCGCGATTTTCCAGGCGGTCAGCATCAGCGGCGAATTCCACGGCGTAATCGCCACCACCACGCCGAGCGGCTCATAACGCGTGAAGTTGAAATAGCCCTTCTTGTCGAGCGGGATGACCGCGCCCTGGACCTTGTCGGCGAGTCCGCCGAAGTAGTAATACCACTGCGGCACATAGTTGAGCTGCCCCGCCATCTCGGCAATGAGCTTGCCGTTGTCCCGTACTTCGGTTTCGGCGAGCTGCTGCGCGTTCTGCGCGACCAGGTCGCCCAGTTTCCTGAGCAATGCACCACGCTGGGTCGGCGTCATCTGCGGCCACGGGCCGTCCGTGAAGGCGGCATGCGCCGTACGCACCGCGTGATCCGCATCGGCGGCGTTGCCTCGCGCAATCAACGCCCAGGGTTCGCCGGTAAACGGGTTGTAGCTTTCGAACCATTCGCCCGAAGAAGGGGCGACCCATTCACCACCGATGTACATCTGGTACTTTTGCATTCGGAACTCCTTAATTTGAGGCACTAGGCGCGAGGCGCTAGGCACGAGAGTTAGACCCTGGCGCCTAGAGCCTCGTGCCTCGAGCCTGGCGCATCGCGATTCAGCGTATCGCTATCGGGGCCACGGTCGAACCGGTGCCGCCCTTGATCTTCAGCGGCTGCACGACGAAGGCGAACTCGTAGGCCTTCTTCGCCGCCAGCTCGTCGAGCTTCATATTTTCCAGCAGAAAGATCCCATAGACCGACAGGGCCAGTTGGTGAATCGGCAGGCTCAGGTTCTTGTCGGGGTTGGGCGAAACCTCGACGGGAAAGTTGTCAGAACCGAACAGCAGCGGGTTCTGTTTCGCGAGCCATTGCGTCGCCGGGACGCCGATACCCGGGCAGCCGCTGTTGTACTTCGCGTTGTCCACGCCCCAGAGTTTGCCCCAGCCGGTATGGATCAGCACTGCGTCGCCGGCTTTCAGCGTCACATTCTGCTGCTTGAGCGCGGACTGAAGGTCTTCGACTGTAATCTCGTAGCCGATCGGAAGCTGCTCCACGCCCTTAGCCGCCGCCACGTCGATCAGTACGCCGCGGGTATAGATCGACCCGATTTTCTCCACGCCGAGCTTGGTGAATCCATTGCGGCTGGTGATCTGGTCGGTCTCGAAACAGTTGTAGTGTTTGTTGTCAATGCTCTGGTGAGAGAACATGTCGAACTGTGTGCCGACCTGGCCAAGCTCGGTGATGACCAGTTCCTCATTGGTATAGCGCTTGTTGCTGCCCATCGGGCCACCCGTGCGCTTGGTGTGAATGTCGAAGCGGCGTGTGCCGAAGAAAGGCATGTCCATCGCCAGCACGCGTCCGAGTTCGATAACCTCGCCGGTGCGGATCAGTTTGGATGCATTCAATACGGACTCGGGTGTCAGCAGATTGGCGGCGCCGCGTTCGTCCGTTGCGCCCCACTTGGAAGGACAACGCTGCTCCGGCGCCGGCGGCGACCAGCTCTGTGCGTTTGCCACGGCGGAAACAAGCGTCAGCCCGGCTATCAATGCTGCAACGGAAATCCTGATTTTCATTTTCTCCTCCCTGCTTGAATTGACTGACGGAAAGGTCAACGTGTGCCGTCGACCTTGCACCCTCTTGTCCCGCCTGGTTGACTACTCGACCCGCCGGATCCTGACTCTGTTGAATCCGATCAGAGAATTCACGATGAAGCTGAATACCGACACGAAAACGGCCACGAGGAATCCGGACCAGAATCCCGCGACAATGAACCCGGGAACCAGCCAGGCAACCAGCAACAACATCAGCGCGTTGATGACCAGCACGAACAGACCCAGTGTCAGGATCGACAACGGCAGCGTCAGGATCACCAGCAGCGGCTTGAGAAAGGTGTTCACGATTCCCAGCATCAGGCCGGCGATGAACAGCGATTGCGGCGTCTCGAACGCGATGCCGTCGAACAATTCGTCGGCCACCCACAGCGAAAGCGTGTTTACGCCCCAGAATACGAGGAAGCGCACGAGCGGATTGTTCAGCATGAGGGAATGATACCACCCACCTCATCCCAGGCTTCCATCCATACCGTCGACCCGTCAGGCTCTTCGCTCTGACGGCAATTCTCACTGAATGATGATATAAGCCTGCATTTTGAAAACCAAGGAACACTCCAGCTCCCTCTCCGCTATGGGGAGAGGGCGGGGGGTGAGGTGATGCCTTCATCGCAACACCATCAAATCCTGCCCCGCTCGATGTGGCTGCTGCTCGGTTTGCTCACGCTCGGCTGGGGCTTCAACTGGCCGCTGATGAAGCTGACCCTCGCAGACATGCCGGTATGGACATTTCGGGCAATCTGCGTTTCGACCGGCGCGGCCGGCTTGTTTCTGATTGCGCGGCTCGGTGGCCAGTCCTTGCGCGTGCCGCGGGGCCAGTGGACGCGCCTCATCGTAACCTCGGCCTGCAACGTGACACTGTGGAACGTGTTGATCGGTTACGGCCTCACCATGCTGCCGGCAGGGCGCAGCGTGATCCTTGCTTACAGCATGCCGGTCTGGACGGTGCTGCTTTCCGTATTCATTCTCCACGAACCACTCACGCGCCGGCGTCTGCTCGGTCTGGTGCTCGGGATGGCGGGCATGGCGCTCCTCGTCGGCGGAGAATTCACCGCGATGCAAGCGTCACCACCGGGAGCGATCCTGGTTGTAGGCGCGGCCTTCGCCTGGGCGCTCGGTACGGTATTGATGAAACGCTACCCCTTGAGTCTGGGAACCACGGCACTCACCGCCTGGCAACTGCTGGTCGGCGGCTTGCCGATCATGATCGGCGCACTGATCATCGACTGGGGCCACTGGAGGCCGATCGGAACACCCGCCGCCATCGGACTGGTCTACAACATGTTTTTCGTGTTCATTTTCTGCTACTGGGCATGGTTCAAAATCGCGACAACGGCACCGCCCAGCGTATCTTCGCTGAGCACGCTGATGATTCCGATCGTGGGCGTATTCAGCGGCATGTGGCTGCTTGGAGAGTCGCCGCGGTGGCAGGAGTATGCTGCGCTTGTGCTGGTCATCGCGGCGCTGGCGACCGTGCTGATTGCGCCTCGCCGGACCGCGCCGGTCTAAATCTTTGGGACCCCGATGCGTTAATTCAGGCGGAATCATCGCCGCCACCCACACGCCGTCTGATTTGACAGCCCGTGGCATTGCCGGAACTATGGCCTGAAAGTTGCCTTATTCAGAGTACAAATGAAAATTCAACTGCTCCTCTTACTGGTTTCGGCGCTATCTGCCGGAATTGCGCATGCCGACATCTATCGTTACGTCGATGCCGACGGGACGGTGCACTTCACCAACGTGCCTCAGGACAGCCGATTCAAGGTCTATCTGAAAGAAAAGAGAACGCCGGACCCGGTTACCGATACGCTGGCCAGCGAAATACGCCACTACGATGACAAGGATCGGGCGCGTTATGCCAAGCCTATCCAGGATGCCGCGAAGGCCACCCGCCTGGAACCCGCCCTGATCCATGCGGTGATCTCGGCGGAGTCCGGGTACAACCCGTTCGCCCGTTCCCGCAAAGGCGCGGCCGGCCTCATGCAGCTGATGCCCGAAACGGCAAAACGCTACGGCGTGAAGAACCGGCTCGATCCCGCGCAGAACATAAGCGGCGGCGCACGCTACCTGCGCGACCTGATGCAGATGTTCAACAACGATCTGCAATTGGTCGCCGCCGCCTACAACGCCGGCGAGAATGCAGTGGTCAGGGCCGGCAACCGCATACCGCCCTATCAGGAAACCATGACCTACGTCCCACGGGTCATGACGTATTACAAGAAGTACCGTACTACCTCCTAAGTTCCGGCCTTGCCGGCAATCCCCGCGCGCAAGTGCGCGCATCATTCTGTATGCGGCATCGCTGCATGTCGCCTATCATTCGTCTCTTTTCCCGTCGAGCTTGCCGGAGAACAAGAATGAAAATCGAGAAAATCGAGACCCTGGTCCTGCGCATTCCCTATACCACCGGCGGCCCGTCGGACACCGAGGTCTGGGGTGGATT
>JANOGH010000196.1:0-2574 GCA_031414075.1 Betaproteobacteria bacterium
AACGACGATGATAACTATGTTATTCCGGCGACGTCCATCAATCCCAATCGGGACCGCATGTTCATCGTGCGTTGATGCGCGACGCAAGATGCGGGGCTTTAGCCTCATCGAACTGGCGATTGCCAGCTTGATCATGGCATTGCTCCTCGGCAGCATAATGGTTCCGCTGCAAGGTCAGGTCAGGATCCGCAAGCTCGATGAAACCCAACGCATCCTGGATCAGGCACGCGACGCACTGCTCGGCTACGTGGCGGCAAACGGCTATTTTCCGTGTCCCGCCAGTTCAACGAGCAACGGGCAGGAGGCCGTGACAAGTCACGCCACCGGCGTATGTGCTGGCTCGGTCACCTTTGCGACCGCCCTCAGCGGATTCCTGCCGGCTGTTACGCTGGGTTTCACCCCGGTGGACGGCAGCGGCTATGCGCTCGACGCGTGGGGTCTGCAGCAGAACCGCATCCGCTATGCGGTCGCGAACGCGAGCATAGCCGTCACCGCCGCCTGTCCCGTCCCAACAAACCCGTATACAAACCCGTATACGCGGACAAACGGGATGCGCAACGCAAGTATGGCGTGCATACAGTCATTGACCACCCTGCTCTATGTATGCCGTACGGGTACCGGCGTAACGGCCACCGGGTGCGCGGCCTCCACGGATGAATTGAGCGACAACGCCATAGCCGTGATCTGGTCGCTGGGAGAAAACGCGCCGACCGGTGGAGCCGCCCCCCACGAGGACAAGAACCTCAACAACACACGTGTCTTTGTCCTGGCCCCCTACTCGACGACTGCAGGGGCGGTATTCGATGACCAGCTCACCTGGATCGGGCCGCCGATGCTGTTCAGCAAGCTGATCGCAGCCGGACAGCTTCCCTGACGGGAAACCGTCACCGCGCCGGCGCAAGCGTGAAACAGACTTTCCCTGCCTGATTGCCGGCAAGCGCGACTTCATAGCCCTGCTGGCGCGCAAATTTAGCCGCTTGATACATGCCCACCCCGAGCCCGCTGTTGGAGGGCACCGGAGCATTGAACAACTGCGCGGCAAGCGCATCGGGAACCGCTTTACCGTCATCGCAGACCGATAACGCGAATCCGTCGCTCCACTGCAGCCTCACCAGAATATGCAGATTATTCTGCAGCTTTCGCTTTTCCAGCGCGTTCTGCAGAAAATTCTCGGCCACCGAGGTGAAGAGGTCGACCGGCAGGGTGCCGTCTTCGGGCAACGCGACACTGTCGAACTCGATACGCTCGTGGGCGAAACGTTGCCGCAAGTCCTGCCACCAGGTCTTGGCGGACGTCGTGTCCTGCACCACTGCGGGCTTGGTATTGAGTTTGTCGAGGGTGATTTGCAAGCGCTGGGTGATCTGCGGCAGCTGCCGCTGCATCAACAGCCGCAACGCTTCCGAATCGCTCTCGTCGCTGGTCTCTGCCGCCGCACACAAGGAACGCAGGGTCTGCAGCAGATTCTTGACGTCATGCGTGAGCCGTGAGCCGGTTTCGTAAATCGCCTGAACATAGGCGTTGCGGCGTTGCTCTTGCTCGCGCATTTTGGCGTCGTAATAATCCGCGAGCAATCTCGCCAGCAGCCGGATATGCAGCACCAGCGCCGGACTGGGCGACCAGCTTGTGTAAAGCTTCAGGGTCAGTCCGCCCGAGATGAATTCGGTCGGAAACTTGGTGATTTCACCCGCATTGCCGGTGGAATTCTTCGACTGCCAGGCAATTCCCGACAACCACGGCAGACCAACCATCTCATGCGCGGCGACGATAACGAATTTGTCGGGATCGCGTTCGCGCTCCGCCAGCGCGGCCAGACTGTGCATCCAACGCTCGAACGGCACACCGATGCTGAGGAAATAGCGGCTGACCAATTGCCCGATGCCGGCAAATCCGGCACGCGGGTCCCACAGCAGCGACAGGGCCACCAGTAAACCCGCCGCAACAATCAAAGCCTGCGCCAGCGAAATAACGTAGTTGCCGTGACTCACCTGCTTGATTGCGAAAGCGCCCAGCACCAGGACCACAACCATCAGGAACAACAGCAGGCTATAGAACAGGTCCACCGAGTACTCGGACGCCGTCTGCGACTGTTCAGTGCGCACGAAGAAGATCGCGACGGCGGGAATGACCAATCCGTAGCGCACCAGTGTCTGGAAAGTTTCGGGAAACACCTGGTCGGGGAATAAATGGGGAACGACCCAGGTGAGCAAGATCGAGAGCAAATAGACGGCCGCCAGCAGTGATACGACGCGCTGGCGGAAGTTCTTGATGCCGGGTACGTTGCCGCCGATCAACGAAAACAGCACCGAAATCCACAATGCCATCATCCACCAACTGGCCGCGGCGATCATGAACACCGCCGCGGCGATGATCAGTCCAACCTGGCCCGGAAACAGTTTCTGTCCGCCGCGCCAGAGAGGTTGCCACAGCAGGAAGAACCCGAAATGCGAGAGCAGCAGCGCGCGCGCGAGCGGATCGCTCAATTCGAGCGTCAATGCGCCGTGCAGCGCCAAGAGGGTCAACGACAGCCAATGCTGCTGTCGGATCACGGCGATGGCGCGCTGCAATGAGGTGGGG
>JANOGH010000197.1:0-7013 GCA_031414075.1 Betaproteobacteria bacterium
CCAAGGAATCGCAAGACTCGGGCGAAAAACTCTCGGTCATCGAGCTTTACCACCGCGCTCTGGAACGGCGCGGTTTCCACAGCGATTCCTCGCAACTGCGTGCAGTCGAGCGGCTGCAGCAGCTCTACGAGGAGTGGTCGGCCTACAAGGCGCGGCGCAGCACGGCAATCAGGCGCCTGGTAGTGCGCCCGCCGCTGCCGCGCGGCGTATACCTCTGGGGCGGCGTCGGCCGCGGCAAGAGCTTCCTGATGGACTGCTTCTTCACGGCCTTGCCGCTGCAGAGAAAGACCCGGCTGCACTTTCACGAGTTCATGCGCGAGGTGCACCGCGAGCTGGGCGAGATGCAGGGAACGAGCGACCCGTTGCTGCATCTCGGGCGGTCCGCGACAGCGACCTGGTGCGTGTGTCGCGGCAGGCGTTCGACGAAATTGTCGCGAAGTATCCCGCGGTAATGCAGACCATTGCCCGCATCGTGGTGCAACGTCTGCGGGCGAAGGAGCAGGCCAGCGCCGCTGCAAGAACGGGAAAGTGCATTGCGGTGCTCGCGGCGGGCGCCGGGAATGCGACCGCGGACTTCACGCCGAGACTGGTGAGGGCGCTCGAACGGATCGGCCCCACGCTGCACTTGTCGGCGCAGCGGCTGGACAGGCTGCTGAATCGGCCCGGAATCGCCGCGGCAGAAGAGGAGGATGCGGCCGGCATCCGCCTGACGGCATGGCTCGACGAGCAGGAATCCCATCACCAGTTTCTCATCTACGAAACCGACGGCACCCCCTCCCTGTGGACACGGCGTTGCCTGCGTCAGGCGGATGAAATCCTATTGATTGCGGACGCCGCGTCGGCCCCTACGCCCGGCACTGTCGAGAAGGCTCTGCTGGCTACCCAGGACGGCATCTCGAAAGCCCGACAAAGCCTGGTTCTGTTGCATCCCGACGGCAGCCGTTTGCCATCGGGGACTTCGCGTTGGTTCGTGGACCGCAATGTGCAGCGCAATTTCCACGTCCGTCTCGACTCGGAAAACGATTTCAGGCGCGTGGCGCGCTGTCTGGGCGATGCCGCAATCGGACTCGTTCTCGGCGGCGGCGGCGCGCGTGGCCTGGCGCATATCGGCGTGGTTCGCGCGCTGCGCGAAGCGGGTGTGCCGATCGACATGATTGGCGGTACCAGCATGGGGGCGGTGATGGCCTCGCTGGTGGCGATGGATCAGGACTGGGATCAGATGCTGGAGACCAACCGGGAGGCGTGGCTGCGCGACAAACCGCACAAGGAATATTCGCTGCCGTTCATCTCGCTGATCCGCAGCCGGCGGCTGGACAGCATGGCGAAAAAAATCTGGGG
Source organism: Betaproteobacteria bacterium (assembly GCA_031414075.1). Taxonomy (GTDB): domain Bacteria; phylum Pseudomonadota; class Gammaproteobacteria; order Burkholderiales; family JACQAP01; genus JACQAP01. Next base: position 1,339 of record JANOGH010000197.1, read on the forward strand.
CGGGATCGAGATCGAAGACCTGTGGATCAGTTTTTTCTGCATCTCCTGCAATCTTTCCACCAGCGCCACGGTGATCCACGAGCGTGGATCGCTGTGGAAGGCCATCCGCGCCAGCGCCTCGCTTCCCGGCGTGTTCGTGCCGGTCCTGAGCGACGGCAACATCCTGGTGGATGGCGGGCTGGTCAACAATTTGCCCGGGGATGTCATGCGCGAGCGAGCCTGCCGAACGCTGATCGTGGTCGACGTCGGATCGGAGCACGAATTCACCTTCAAGCTGCCGGAGTTTCCCTCACCCTGGCAGTTTCTTCGCAGCCGCATCCTGCCGTTCGCAACGCGAATCGAAGTCCCGCACATCGTCGACGTGCTCATCCGCACGACCGATGTCAGCAGCAGCCAGAAGACGCGCGACGTCAAGCGAAACGCCGATGTCTGCCTCCGACCCCCGATCGACGCGTACGGGGTCCTCCAGTTCGAGGCGCTCGACGAGATTGCCACAGTGGGCTATCGCTACGCCAAAGCGAAGATGGAAGAATTGCGGGGGGAAAAATCGCTGGCGGAAATGTTCCAGGCGACTTGAGGCTGGACTAGCGGTTTTCCGCAATGGCGCGCAGTGCGTCCAAGTCCAGGATTTCGAGGCAGTCGCGCTCGTGCTTGATGAGGTCGCTTCGAGTCCAATCACGCAGATGCTTGTTGACGCTCTCTCGCGTTGCGCCGATAAAGTCGCCGAACTCCTGTTGCGATAGCTTGAGTTCTATCCTGACTCGAGAACCGCTCTCGGTACCGTGATTCGTGGCCAGCCAAAGCAGCTGTTTTGCCAGTCTGGCGGGAACGTCCAGGAAGGCGCGATCTTCGAGGCGGGTAGTGAGATCCCGGATACGGCCGGCGAGCACGGCAAGGAGCTTGACCGCGATGGGTGGCGAGGAAGCGAGCAGATCGTGAAACGCGCGCTTATCCACGACCGCCAGCTCGCATTCCTCGAGCGTCGTCACGGTGGCGGAACGAGGCCGGCCGTCGAGAATGGCGACTTCACCGAAGACCTCTCCGGGACCCATTACGTTGATGGCGGCGTCGGCACCGTCCGAACCTTGCGTGGAGACTTTTGCGCGGCCGCGCAGCAGCACGAAGAACTCGTTCGCCTCATCTCCCTTCTCGACGATCGTCTCCCGTGCCTTGTACGCCTTGATTCTTGCCAGGTCCGACAGGCGGGCGAGTTCATCCTCGGCGAGCCCTCCGAAGATCCAGACCCGCGACAAACTCTCGGTCAGCGCGTCGGCCACGGAATTCGGCTTCCGGCTGTGAAACAGTTCATAGGAACGCCGGAATCCGGCTTGTAGACTTCAGGCATGCAACTCCTCTTCCTCGGTTCAGGCTCCGCGCATACGGTTGGCGGAGACAATTTCCAGTCCAATATGATGCTGACCGCCGACGGCGGGCGGCGCCTGCTGATCGACTGCGGTTCGGATGTTCGCTGGTCGCTGGCAAAACAGGGCCTTTCCCACCTGGATATTACCGACATTTACATCAGCCATCTGCATGCGGATCACATCGGCGGGCTCGAGTACGTCGGCTTCCAGACGAAATTCGATCCGCGCTGCGAACGACCCCGTCTCTTCGTCGAAGCGTCTCTTGCCGCCCCGCTCTGGAACCATGCGCTGCGCGGAGGCATGGGCGTCATATCGGGCACGGAGACGAAACTGGAGACTTTCTTCGATGTGCACCTCGTCACCGCGAATCAGCCCTTCGAATGGGAAGGCGCCCGCCTTGAACCCGTCCCGGCCGTGCATGTTTCCAGCCCGCGTGCGACCGTCCACAGCTACGGCCTGTTGATCGAGCATGACGGCTATCGAACGTTCCTCACCACTGACACCCAGTTTACTCCGGGTCGCCTGGCCGCCTACTACGGGCGCGCCGACCTTATCTTTCACGACTGCGAAACCGGTTCGGCAAGGACCGGAGTTCATCCCAATTACGACGATCTGGTTCAACTGCCCGCGGCCGTGCGCGCGAAGACCTGGCTGTACGGCCACCGGCCGGGCCCGTTGCCCGATGCCGTCGCTGCCGGTTTCCGCGGCTTTGTCCGGGCTGGCCAGTCCTTCGAACTTGCCTTCAAGCGCGGCCTGGTCGAGGAAACCGCGATTCGCATCGGACTGAGCCCCCAATAGCATGTACGCCAGGCGATCACCCTGGCAATGGCGTCTGCTAAACCTCCGACCTGCTTCATCTCCCGCTCCGGGCGGAAAGCAATAGCAGGGACCAGGCCGATTCCCCAAAAAAAACCCGCCGATACGGCGGGCGAAGTCCACGGGAGAGTTGGGAAATCAGTTGGAGACAGTGGAAGCGAGCCGGATCGGCGCACGTGTGATAGCAGGGGCGCAAAAGACCTTGTTGTCGACCAGCACGCAGCTCGTCTTGCCGTGCAGAGTGAAGGCCACCCCGTGCTTACCGTTATCCACGGTGGCCCGTAGCGTGTCTTCCGCGAGGACCACCGCGGACGACACGGCGGCGGCGATCAGCAAACTGCTCAGAATCTTGTTCATGGTTCGGGTCCTCCTCAAAGAGTTTCGTGTTGGAGACACTGTACGGGGCGAGGGATGTCCTGCGAACCGAACTATTGCACTGTTGAAGTGTGAGAAATTCACGCGTCAGTCGGACTTGCTGTGAACTATTTCACAACGATCCGGCCCGCCTGACGGTGGTGTGAATAGTTCACGCTCTGGGCGCGCAATAGGCACGCGACCGGTCTGGGTTCGATGGGTATTCTGTCCTCACGTAATTGGCAGCACCCAACCGAGGAGAAGACCATGAACCTGAAACTGATCTCGATCACCATATTGTTCTTGCTGTCTGCTTCCGCACTTGCGGCGCGAGTGGAGTCCGAGGAAGCCCAGAGCATCGGGTCTCAGGCGAACAAGACGCGCACTGTGATCGGCGCGGCAGCGGCGCTTGAGGGCGACCGTTGCGACTTCGGCGAGCCGGCGGCGATTCAAACCAGCCGCCTTTCGATTGGCGAAACGGCCGGTCGGGCGGTGTGCCACAAGGCCTAGTTTCTAACCGCAGAAACCAGACTGCCCTGCCACCAGGGTGGATACGGAATACCGCCCGCCAGGGAAAGACCTAGGGTGGTGCTAACAGAGCAGGTGTCCGGGGTAGTGCGTCAGTGGATTGCCTGCGAGTCGGCCTCGGCCTGCTTGAGGAAAAACTGCATATCCATCTGCCGGTACATGTCAACGGCTCGCGAGAGCTCGACCTTAGCGTCCGAATCACGATCCGAGCGCTGATATAACCGACCCAGCCCGAAGTGGCAGTGGGCAGCAAGCGGGCGCATTCCTAACTCGTCAGCCAAGTTCAGAGCAGCAAGATAGCCGTCGAGGACTTCCCTTCGTTCTGCCGGCTCAAACCTCGCAGCGCTTGCTGCAATGAGATAAAGCGCCCACGCCTCAGGTCCTCGTTCCCGATAACTGCGCGCAAGCTCCAGTGAATTTCGTGCGGTCGCAAGTGCATCTTGGTACCGGTCAGCAAGCAGGTACGCGTTTGCGAGCATGGTCACCCGAAGCGGCTGGAATCGCGTGAGTCCCAGTGCTTCGCCGCGCTGGACTCCCTCCTGCGCATGCTCGATCCCTGCATCGTGGCGCCCGGTAAACGCGTAGGCCAGGCCCAGACATGCTGCGGCCCATGGAATCTGGACATCGATGGAATAGGTTTGGCAGAACTTGATGCCTCGCTCCAATACGGGGATGGCTTGGGCGGCGACTCCGCGGCGCACATGCATATAGCCGACACCAACGCCCATGACGGCTATAGCGAACGGATGTCCGGCAGCCTCGACCCTGCGCATCATGATTTCTGCATCCAAAAGGGCCTCGCGAAACAGCCCGACCTCCGCACGGGAATGGAGCAGGTAAAATGGGATCGCCGCGTATGTCCGTTTCAGCAAGGCGTCTACCACGATCTCCTCGCTGGCCTCCAGGGCCGGACACGCAACTTCGATCGCCCGCCTGAAGTCTCCCATGGTGTAGTACACCTGCGAGAGAACGTGCCGAGCGCTGAGAGTCAGTACCGGCTCGCCGATCTCCTCTGCAAGAGCGAGGGAGCGATGGGCAGACTCCACTGCCTGCGGCTGATCGCAAAGTTCAATGGCGCTGTACGCCTGGTACGCGTATGCCAAAGCTAGCCGTCGCCGATCGCCGATTCGTTCGCCCAAGGCAACCGCATCTTGGATGATCCCGGTGATCCGGGCGTTTCGCGCTGCTGGCATCAATGCCATACGCAGATCCAACCGAAGATCAATCTCCAGCTCGACCATATCGTCACGGTTTGGCAGTCGCCCAATTACTTCCAGCGCCAGTTCGAGATAGCGCGCGGCCTCCCGGAAAGCCCATCGCGACGAGGCCTTGCTCGCAGCTTGCCGCAGATAGCGCAGCGCCTTGTCCCAGACCTCTGCCTGCAGCGCGTGGTGTGCTAGCCGCTCAATCTGTTCATTCAGTCGCCCGGCATGAATCCGCTCTATTTCCATAACGATGCGTGCATGCAACTCGCGTCGCCGCTCCTGCAGGAGACTACCATGGGCCACGTCGTGGGTAAGCGCATGCTTAAAGGTGTATTCCAGGTCCGGGAACAGCCGCGCCTCGTACAAGTATTCGCCCTCCTGCAAGCGCGCGAGCGCTTGTCTCAGATCTGTTTCGGGAAGATCGGCAATTGCCTCCAGCAAGGCAAACGGCACGTCCTTGCCGATCACCGCAGCGGTCTGCAGTAGCCGCTTGTCTTCCGGCCGTAACCGGTCGATGCGCGCGGCGAGTACCGCTTGCACAGTGGCGGGCACCTGGATGTCTTGCAGCGATTTTACGAGACGGTACGCGCCCCGGTCTCCGGTCAGGGTGTGAGTTTCGACCAAGGTCCGGACGCTTTCCTCGAGGAAGAAGGGATTACCCTCGGTGCGCTCGATCAGAATTTTCTTGAGTGGCTCGACGGTTTTGTCCGGCCCCAACAGGCCGCGGAGGAGTTCCTGTGCACTCTCAGCGGTGAGCGAATCGAGCCGAAGTTGGGAGTAATAGGTACGGCTGCCCCAAGGGTGTTGATACTCGGGTCGATAATTAAAAAGTAGCAACAGTCTCGCCGTGGGAACACTGTCCATCATCCCATTTAGAAACTGCTGGGTCTCGGAATCGATCCAGTGCAGGTCTTCGAACACCAGGATCAGCGGCTGGGCTTGCGCTTCGCGCAGCCACAGACGCTTGAGCGCATCCAGGGTTTGGCGCCGGCGCTGCGGCGGATCGAGCCGTTGCCACCGATCGTCGGGGACCGGTTGATCCAGTAATCCGAGCAAAGGCGAGAGCAGCGGCTCCAGCGAGCGGTCCAGAGTCAAGAGCTTGCCGGTGACCTTCTCGCGGATGGCACGAGCATCGTCGTTGTCGGCAATTTTGAAATAGCTCTTGAGCAAATCGATGACCGGCAAGTAAGGCGTGGCCTTGCCATAGGACACCGAACTAGCTTCGACGACGAGCCAGTCCTGGGTGCGGTGCGAGTGGGTGAACTCCCAGAACAGCCGCGATTTGCCAACTCCCGGTTCACCGACAATGGCAACGACCTGGCCTTTGCCCTGCGCGGCATTGGCCAGCGCTTCGTTAAGAACCTCGATTTCGCGCTGGCGTCCTACGAATCTGGTCAAGCCACGCATT
>JANOGH010000198.1:0-2668 GCA_031414075.1 Betaproteobacteria bacterium
ACGGCCGGAATTCACCCGCGCCTTGTCGCCCTAGGGTAATAGGCGCAGAATTTTGCCGGACAGACAAACCAAGGCCAGGGAGAGGAACGATGACAGCGTCGCTTGACGAGGGTGCCCAGTTCTGGAGTTTGCCTGCGCAACATCTCAAAGCGCTTTCCGAGCAAGGAAGCGTGAAGGCTTATCCGAAGAACACGATCATCATCAGCGAGGGTGAGCGTAGCGAGTCGCTGTTCATTATTCTTTCCGGCAAGGTCAAAGTCTTCCTTGCCGACGAAGACGGCAAGGAAGTGCTGTTAAGCACCCAGGGACCCGGCGAGTATTTCGGCGAAATGATCCTGGATGAGGGACCGCGTTCCGCCTCGGTAATGACGCTGGAGCCTTGCAAGTTCGCCGTGATCACCACCGATCAGTTCAAGCAGTTTCTGGTCAAGAACCCGGAAGCCGGCCTGGAACTGGTCAAGAGCCTGATTCATCGGGTGCGCGCGCTGACCAAGGCCGTCGGCAATCTGGCTTTGCTCGACGTGTATGGCCGGGTCGCGCGACTGCTGCTCGACCTGGCCACCGAGGTTGACGGCCGGCAAGTCATCAGCGAGCATCTGACCCAGCAGGACATGGCCAGCCGCGTGGGATGTTCGCGCGAAATGATCAGCCGCATCATGAAAGACCTGCGGGCGGGCGGCTACATCAAGATGGACGGGGAAATCATCATCGTTGCCAAGACCCCCCCGCGCAATTGGTAGGCCTCGCGCCAGCTGCGGCGACCTCTTCAGTGTGAATTTTCACGTTCCGCAAGGGTAATTCTCACGGGATTGTCCGGTCCCGGTCCGATATTGAGCAGTTGTGAGCATGTGCTTACGCTACTTCCCGCGAGGAATGACATGAAAAGCCAATCGAAACCCGTCTTTGTATCCGTGGTCGCGGCATTCTTTGCAGTCGCGGCATTCAATGTCCACGCAGCAGATCAGGTAAAGTCCGGCGGATCCTCCGACCGGCCGGCCCGCGCGATCGATGCCGATAGCGTGAAGTCGCAAGGGGCTAGCAACAAGCCAGCCCGCGCGATCGAGGAAGGTTCGGTCAAGTCCCAGGGCGCGTCCAACAAGTCGGCTCGTGCAATTTCAGAAGACGTGAAATCCGGCGGCAACCCGAGCAAGCCAGGCCGAGCGATCGAAGATGGTCAGTCGAAATCTCTGGGCGTGTCCACCAAGCCGGATCGCGCAATCGATGACGGCACCGTGAGGACCAGCAAGCAGAAAAAGGCGCATGCCCGCGCCATCGACAGTGGCGCCGTCAAGTCGCAAGGCGCTTCCGACAAGGCCAGCCGCGCAGTGGATCAGGCAAGCAAGTAAGTCTTCGGACGTTGTTTCACCGGGCCGGCCCATTGGCCGGCCTTTTCCATTTTTGCTGGTCGGTTCCCGCCCCGCGGCGAAGGCGACTCAACGAGCCGGGGCCTTCAATCGAAGCACATTGAATATCGCGACGGGTTTGGAGAATCCCTTCAGCGTGATTTCGCCGACGGGTTCCGCGTCGACCAAGCCTTCCACTGTGGCCAATATGCGGCGGGACACCAGAATCTGTCCGGGTTTGGCCTCCGCACACAGGCGCGCCGCGAGGTTGGTGACATTGCCGATGGCTCCATAGTCCCAGCGGCCTTCGAAGCCGATGGCCCCGATGGTGGCGTAACCCTGTGCTACGCCGATCCCGAACCCCAGGTCGTAGCCTTGCTTGCGCCACTTTTCCAGCAGGACAGCCGCCTGCTCCTGCATCTCCACCGCCATGCGCAGCGCCCGCTCGGCGGGATTGGGCACCAGGACGGGGTCGTTGAAAAAGATCATGATGCCGTCGCCGGTGAAACGCTCGAGGGTGCCTTCGTGGGCGAGGATCAGGGTGCCCATTGCCGCGTGGTATTCGCGCAGCACGCTCATCACTTCTTCCGGATCTGCCGTCTCCGCGAACGACGTGAAGCCCCGCAGATCCAGGAAAACCACGGCGATTTCGCGACGGTGGGTTTTAAGTGGATCTTCCGCTCCGCCCGACACGATCATGTCAGCCAACTGCGGCGAGAAGAAGCGCTTCAGCCGACCGAGGCGGTCGAGTTGTCCGACCTGATCCTGCACGCGCTGTTCCAGCGTCCGGTTCAGGTCGCCGAGTTGCGCTTTTTGTTCCTGGACAGTGTCGTACAGTTGCTTGATCCGCAGCAGCGAACGGACCCGTGCAAGAAGTTCGGGCTGGTTGATGGGTTTGGTCAGGAAGTCATCTGCCCCCGCGTCCAAACCTTTGACCCGTTCCTCGCCGGGATCGAGCGCGGTGATCATCACGATGGGCAGGACCGCGGTCGCCGGCATCTCGCGGATCTTTCTGCACACCTCGTAGCCATTCATGTTCGGCATGATGACGTCGAGAAGAACGAGATCCGGGCGACTGCTTTCAATATTGGCGAGGGCCTCGGCTCCCGAGGCGGCGGTGACGACTTCGTAGCCCTTGGCGCTCAACAGATCGACCAACAGTCTCAGATTGTGCGGCTGGTCGTCGACCGCCAGGATGCGGGCCTTTGCACTCATTTCCGCGCAGGCGATTCCATGCTCTGATCGAGCACGCGGCGCACTGTCTTGAGAAAGTCGGCGATGCCGATGGGCTTGCGCTCCAGGGCGTCGAAGCCGGCGCTCATGAT
>JANOGH010000199.1:0-5001 GCA_031414075.1 Betaproteobacteria bacterium
TCTCCTCCGCTGTGTGGGGCCGGAGCAGATCGTCGAGGTCGTAGACGGCGGGCTTCTTCACTTCGCCTTCCACGGCCACCTTCCAGGGCCGCGGCTTGAACGCGCCGGAGTACTCTGCCGGGTCGCCCTTGTCCACGCCGAATTCGTAGAAATTATTGTAGGTGGTGACAGCCTCCAGTGGCGTCTGCGTTTCGTTCACGGAGTAGGCACTTTTCTTCACACCCGGAAGTTTCGTTCCCGCTTGTGCCTTTCCTGGCATGAACATGCCGGCGCCGTAGAGACCGCCCACGACACCGAGACCGGTAGCGACGCGAAGAAAATCGCGCCGGTTGAGAAACAGGTCACGATCGGTTATTTCGGAAGACTTGATGTCGGATGAACGTCGAATCAGCATGATCGAACTCCTCGGTACCGGTGCTTGAGTCGTACTCTCTTTATGAACCCTGCAACTAAGACCATGGCGTTGCTGATATGTTTCGAGGATCAGATCGGATCGATGAAGCGCATCACATCGTCGGTCACCGGTACACCGCGTGCCAGCAGCGCAGAGAACCCCGCAACCACGCGGCCGTGACCGACGTCAGGATACACTCGGTGCTCGACCGGACGGCCGACGGCCGTCAATGCCGCAGCCAGGCGCCGACTGTTGCCGGGATTGACCCTCTTGTCCTCCGATCCGGCTATCAGCAATGCCGGGGGCGCATCCGCCGTAACGTAGTCTATCGGCTGCGTGGTCCGCGAAGCCGGATCGCCGAAAATTTTCTTCAGCGTGCCGCTTGTCAGAGGCAGAAAATCATAGGGCCCCGAAAGTCCGATCAATCCGGCTACCGCATGTGGATCGGCCCCGGCTGCTCGCAGATATCGCTTGTTCAATGCGAGCATCGCCGCAATGTGGGCACCAGCCGAGTGCCCCATGACGAACAGACGCCCCGGATCGCCGCCCGATTCCGCCGCATTGCGTTGTGCCCATTTCACGGCCAGCGCCGCATCTTCGACGAAGGCCGGGAATACGACTTCCGGATAAACCCGGTAGTCGGCAACGATAACCATTGCTCCGCGCGATGCGAGGGCTGCACCGACGAACGCGTAATCCTTGCGTTCCCCATCCTCCCAGCCACCGCCATAAAAATACACCACGACCGGAAAAGGCCGCCTGACAGCGTCTTCCGGCACGAAAACGTCGAGCCTCTGCCGCGGCAAGGTGCCGTACGCGATATCGACCTGCCTGGAAAACCCTTTACCCGGTGCGGCGGCATTCAGAAAAAGGAACGGCGAGCATCCGGCAAGGGCGATGCAGGCGCCGATCATTGCCACCAGTTTCGATGGCCGCAAGACTATTTCCTTCGGTCGCAAGTCGTCAGCCTCCGCGCCTATGTACGAACGCCCACCGGATTCGGATGTGTCAAACGAGGAAAACGGTGGCAAGGCCAAGGAAGATGAAGAACCCCATGCTGTCCGTGGTGAAAGTCAGCAATACGCTGGAACCGATTGCCGGATCCCGGCCCATTTTCTGCATGACCAGTGGAACGATCATGCCCACCAGCGCACCGACCAGCAGATTGAGCAGCATCGCGCTCGTCATGACGAGGCTGAGCGATACGCTGTGATAAAGAAAGTAGGCGAATAGTCCCGCCACGCCGCCCCACACCACGCCATTGAGCAGGCCGATTGCCAGTTCCTTGCCAATCAATCGACGCGCGTTGTCCGGCGCCACTTGCCCCAACGCCAGCGAGCGGATAATCAGCGTCGTAGTCTGGTTACCCGAGTTTCCCGCGATGCCGGCGACGATGGGCATCAAAGTCGCAAGCGCCACCAGCCTCTCGATCGTTCCTTCGAACGCCCCGATAACCCGCGAGGCGAAGAACGCTGTGCCGAGATTGACCGCGAGCCACAACCAGCGGTTCTTTGCGCTCTTCCACACCGAGGCGAAAATGTCCTCTTCCTCGCGCAGCCCGACGTGACTGAGTTGCTCCGCTTCATTGCGCTCGCGAATGAAGTCGACGACCACGTCCACCGTGACGCGTCCGACCAGGCGGTTGCCCTGGTCTACCACCGGGGCGGATACCAGATCGTAGCGCTCGAACGATTGCGCCGCCTGCTGCGCCTTGTCATCCGGCGACAGGGTGATGAACTCGGTATTCATGACGGAGCCGACCAGCACTTCCGGATCCGTCACGATCAACCTGTTAACCGGCAGGACACCCCGGATGATGTCGTCGCGATCCACCACAAACACCTGGTCGGTATGATCGGGCAGTTCATCCATGCGCCGCAGATAGCGCAGGACAACCTCCATGGTGACGTCGTCACGCACCGAAACCATGTCGAAATCCATCAATGCGCCGACTGAATCCTCCGGGTAGGACATGGCGGCCCGCAACTGCTCGCGCTCCTCGACGGACATCGAGTGCAGCACGTCGTCGACCACTTCCTGAGGCAGGTCGGGAACCAGGTCGGCGATTTCATCGGTATCGAGCTGTTCCGCGGCGGCGACCAGCTCATCCGCATCCATGTTCTCGATGAGCGTCTCGCGTACCGAATCCGAGACTTCGAGCAGGATTTCGCCGTCACGCCCGGCCTTGACCAGATCCCAGACGACCAGGCGCTCCTCGAGCGGCAGGGCTTCAAGAATGTAGGCGACGTCGGCGGGGTGGAGCTTGTCGAGTTTATTCTGCAGCTCGGCAAGGTTCTGTTTGTGGACAAGCGATTCCACCAGTTCGTGGCGCGGCATGTCCTGCTTGTGAACCATGCCTTCCACGATCCGGTGCTTTTGCAGCAAGGTCCTCACCTGCTCGAGGGCCTCCTGCACGCTTTGCGTTCGCTTCCTTTTCTTCGCGTCCTTGGCCATTGTCTGCGTACCGATTATTGAGCGTCTCGCGATAGATGAAAGTCAGAACGCTCAATTCCCTCACCCCAACCCTCTCCCGGAGGGAGAGGGAGGCGACAGACCTGATTCACTGATGTGAATTAGGGAAAAATCAATGAAGACCGCCAAAGGATACTGCATCTTTGCAACCGCGCGATGACGCAACGGCAGAAATCAAAGCGGGGCCTGGATGCCAGGCCCCGCTAAAGCGCGCTACCCGCCGCGCGCTGTCAGACGCCGCACCTTACTGCTTGGCCGGCGTGCGGGTTGCCTCCCAGGAAATGAACTGCAAGCCGTTATCGCGCTTGGCCCAGATGCTGTGGAAGCGGATTTCAACGGCCAGATCCTGGCCTTTGACGGTCACATCGAAATTGCCCAGCCCCGAGAGGATCGCAATGCAGCCGTAGGTGCGCACCGTCACGTCACTGCGCCGCATGACGCGATACTTGACCGTGCCGGATTTCATGGAGTCGGTGTAAGTGGCCTTGTTGTCCACCACGGCCGACGAATGGATGTACACCAGATCCTCGCCGAACAGCTTTTGCATCGCGCCGAAGTCATCGCCCGTCTGCGCCGCATAGCGCGCGTCTTCCGACGCCAGCGCTTCGTCGGCCGTGACCGGACCGCCGCAGTCCCCCGCCCTGGCCGGACTTGCGGCAGCCAACCCCAGAATTGCAAAACCAAGAAGCAGACCAGACAGCCTTTCCATGATTCCTCCCTGTAGTTATCTCAAACACTGCAATTGGCCACGAAGATTCTTCACAATACCCCCTTGAGGGGTGCACGTTGGTGAAATGATTCTTACGGGTTTACTGCGCCGTGAGCACGGCGAGCGGCTTGGCGTCGCAAACCACTTTTTTGCCGGCCAGTCGTGCCGGATAGACCGATAGTTTGCCGGCCTTCCAGCCGTAACCGTAGCGCTTCTTGTCGCCGGCGCCCTTCTTGTCATCGGCCCCCTTGGCCGCGCCTTCGCTCTGCAGATAGTCGCAACTGGCGCCCGGGTCGTTCAGCGACAGCTCGTAGTTGAACCTCTGCTCCGGCCAGGTCGCCTCGCCGGATTCGGCGAAGGTCCAGGTCCTGCCTTTCTCGTCGCGATAATTTCCGGCAATCACGAGACGGTTGAGCTGCGGGCTCAGTTCGCCGGCGACTGGCACATACTCCGCCCATTTGCCCTTCATGAAATCCGGCTCCGCAAGGCGCAATCGATCTATTTTTCCCTGCGCGTTTTTGCCCGCCTCGAACCGAATGTATTTCACATCGCTGCTCGACATCGGCTTGTCGTCGGCGCCGACCACCAGACGATAGGCGCCTGGCTTGCCGTCTGGCTCGACATCGAGCACCGCTTGCAGCGAAGCCTTGTTGAAATCAGTCACCACGATCGGGTAGGCACGGCCTTCGCGCCGGATGGCAATGACCACCGGCGGCGCCTTCTTTGAAGCCGCATGCGGGCTTTTCAGCGCTGCGAGTACGCTCATGTACGCTTCATTGATCCAGATGCCTTCGATGTCCTTGAGAAACACCCGATCCTTGCGCACGGGAGGTTTCTGCGCGGGCGGTGTCTGTGCAACGGCGGAAATCGCCAGGACCGCGAGAAAAAGGGTCGCGATGAAGCGGATCGGCAAAGTGGATCTTGAGCGCATGGTTGGGTTCCCGAAAATCATGACTGGGTCAGCGCGGTGGCCGGCCGCCGTTTCCAGAAGCCGGTTGCCTGCTCGAAAGCATGCGCCATCTGAAGCACGCCGAAATCGTCCCGATGGCGCCCGACGATCTGCAAACCGACCGGAAGGCCGGCGCGGCTGAATCCGCAGGGCACGGAAAGCGCTGGCGCGCCGGTAACCGTGATGTAGTAGCACGAGCGCATCCAGTCTATATAGGTGTCGAGTTCGACGTCGTTGATCCGGGTCACGTAGGGCACATTGACGTCGAACGGCAACACCGGCGCCACCGGCGCCACCAGAAAGTCGTATTTTTCCATGAACTCGCGCATGCGGTGGAACAACTGCGTGCGCTTGACTTCGGCTGCCCCGACTTGCGGGCCGGTCAGGCGCGAGCCTGCCTCAATGTTCCAGATCACCGTGTCCTTCATCAGCGTGCGCTTGGTCTTCAGCAGGTGGCCAAAGGACAGTTCGAAATAC
>JANOGH010000200.1:0-14678 GCA_031414075.1 Betaproteobacteria bacterium
GTATTAAGTAACATATTTCATAATGCTACAAAAAAAATTTTTAGTAGTTAGTCACCTACGTACATCCAATTTTTAAAGTAGCAACTAAGTAGTTACTAAAAATACATAGCATGAAATTCGGAATTTATTCAAAATAGCGCCATTATATTTACAAGAGTCTCTGCGCTCTCTAGCGCATGCAGCTGGCTTCTCTCTAACAAGCTCCAAATCTGATGCCCCCAACTGGAGAGAAATCCTCAGACCCCCATTTCCCACCAGAGACCCGCTGGAGACCTGCCAGAGACCCCCAAGAGCCGCGTACGAAACGTTCGCCCACCACCGAGCCCATCGAACCGCCGAGAAAGCGGAACTCGAATGCGGCGGCAACCAGCGGAACGTTCTTGATGGAACCCTGCATCACCACCAGGGCGTCGTCCTCCCCGGTCTCAACCCTGGCCTGATCGAGGCGCTCGGTGTAACGCTTGCTGTCGACGAACTTCAGGAAATCGATCGGCTCGACTTCTGCACCAATCTCGAACTGGCCTTCCGGGTCGAGCATCAGGTCTATGCGTTCGCGTGCGGTGAGCCGATTGTGATGCCCGCACTTCGGACAGACGTTCAGGTTCTTTTCGAGGTCGGCGCGATAGAGCACCGTTTCGCAGATTTCGCACTTGCTCCACAGGCCTTCGGGCACGACCTTCTTGACGGCGCCTGCGGTGCGCTTGATTTTCGGCGGAAGCAGTTTCTGCAACCAGCTCATCCAGGTGTCCTCATTTGGCCTCGTCCATGGCACGGCGGATGCCGCCAAGCAGCGTCGACAGATTGCCGATCACCCGGTCAGGGCTGGACGATTCTATCTCCTGCACCAGCCGGCTGCCGATAACGACCGCATCCGACACTGACGCGATCGCCTTGGCGGTCTGCGCATCGCGAATGCCGAAGCCCACGCCGATCGGCAGCTTTATATGGGAGCGGATCTGCGGCAGTTTCGCGGCCACTTCCTGCAGGTCGATGTTGGCCGCACCGGTCACTCCCTTGAGCGATACGTAGTAGATATAGCCGCTCGCCACCCGGCCGACCTGTTGAATACGACCCTCTTCCGAGGTCGGTGACAACAAGAAGATCGAATCGATACCGCGCTGCTTCAGCAATTCGACCAGTTGCCTGCTCTCCTCCGGCGGATAGTCGACGACCAGTACGCCGTCGACACCGGCCTGCTGCGCCGACGCGGCGAAAACTTCATAACCCATCGCCTCGATGGGATTCGCGTAACCCATCAAAACCACCGGCGTCGCCGAGTTCGAGGCGCGGAATTCGCGTACGAAACCGAGCACGTCCTTCAATCCCACGCCGTGCTTGAGCGCGCGCTCGCTCGAACGCTGGATCGTCGGACCGTCGGCCATTGGATCGGAGAACGGGACCCCCAGCTCGACGATGTCGGCGCCAGCGGCGACCAGCGCGTGCATGATCGCCACCGTCATGGCTGGCGTGGGATCGCCGGCAGTGACAAAGGGGATCAGCGCTTTCCTTTTCTGCGCCTGCAGTTTCCTGAACGTTTCCGGGATGCGGGACATCTCTTAGGGATGAGGGACGAGGGACGAGGGACGAGGGGAAATCATCCGCTCGCGCTTACAGCTTCAGGCCGGAGCGTTCTGCGACGGTATTCATGTCCTTGTCGCCGCGACCGGACAGATTGACCAGCAATACTTTGTCGCTCGACAGAGTGGGCGCCAGCTTCATCGCGTGAGCAACCGCATGCGCCGATTCGAGCGCCGGCATGATGCCTTCCATGCGTGTCAGCGTGTGGAAGGCACTGAGCGCTTCGTCGTCGGTAATGGCAACGTACTCCGCCCTGCCGGAATCCTTGAGCCACGCGTGCTCCGGACCGACGCCGGGATAATCCAGCCCCGCCGAGATAGAGTGCGTTTCGATGATTTGTCCGTTTTCATCCTGGATCAGATAGGTGCGGTTGCCGTGCAGAACACCAGGCTTGCCGGCGCACAAGGTAGCGGCATGTTTGCCCGAGGCGAGTCCGAGTCCACCGGCCTCCACGCCGATCAGGCGCACGTCCTTGTCTTCGATGTAGGGATAGAAAGCACCGATTGCGTTCGAACCGCCGCCGACACAGGCCAGGATGGCGTCGGGCTGGCGTCCGATCGCCTCCGGCATCTGCGTGCGCAGTTCCCGGCCTACCACGGAGTTGAAATCGCGCACCATCATCGGATAAGGATGCGGACCCGCAACAGTACCGATGATGTAGAACGTGTTCTCGACATTGGTCACCCAGTCGCGCATGGCTTCGTTGAGCGCGTCCTTCAGCGTCTTCGAACCGCTCTCCACCGGCACCACGGTGGCGCCGAGGAGCTTCATGCGGAATACATTCATCGACTGGCGCTTGATATCTTCCGAGCCCATGTAGACGACGCATTCCATAGCGAAGCGCGCGGCCACCGTGGCCGCGGCTACGCCATGCTGTCCGGCACCGGTTTCTGCGATGATGCGCTTCTTGCCCATGCGTCTCGCGAGCAGCGCCTGGCCGATGGTGTTGTTGATCTTGTGCGCGCCGGTATGGTTGAGATCTTCACGCTTAAGCCAGATCTGCGCGCCACCGCAATGCTGCGACAACCGCCTGGCATGGTAGACCGGGCTGGGACGGCCCACGTAGTGCTTGAGTTCGGATTCGAACTCCGCTACAAACTCGGGATCCTTGCGCATCAGATCGTACTGCAGGCGCAGTTCGTCGAGAGCGTGCATCAGCGTCTCCGCGACGAACACGCCACCGTAGGGCCCGAAATGGCCTTGGGCGTCGGGAAGGTTATAGGCCTTCAAAGCCTCATACATCTGCATTTCTCACTCCTCGGATGAAGGCGGCTATCTTGGCCGCGTCCTTTATGCCTGTTGCCGTTTCAACACCGCTGCTGACGTCAACCGCCCAGGGGCGAACGCGAAGTATCGCTGCGGCAACATTGTCTGGATGCAGGCCCCCCGCGAGAATCAGCGGCAGGGGAAGTTGATCCGGAACCAGCGCCCAGTCGAAAGTGGATCCCGTCCCGCCGTGGCTGCCATCCACGAATGCGTCGAGCAGCAGGCCTTTCGCGGTGCGGTAACGGCGCGCGTATTGTAACAAATCCACCCCTGGCCGCACCTTGACTGCCTTGATATAGGGAAAACCGAAGCGCTCGCAGAATTGCGGGGGTTCGTCACCGTGAAACTGGAGCAGTTGCGGCTTCACTTCGCTGATGACACGTTCAACATCCGTCGACTGGGCATCGACGAACAAAGCCACGGGGGTAACGAACGCCGGCAACGCGTCGACCACCCGGCGCGCGACGTCATGCGACACCAGGCGCGGACTGCCGGCGTAAAAGATCAGCCCGATCGCATGCGCACCGGCATGCGCCGCGGCAAGCGCATCTTCGACGCGGGTGATTCCGCAGATTTTGACGGCGGCAGCCATGATTTTCTGCGCAACGACGATCAGGCGCCGGCGAGCATCGCATGCTCGACGGCTTCGATGTCAGGGCGGGGCGGCAACGCCCATGCCGCATCGTATTCCACCGCAGCCAGGTAAAGTCCCGCAGGAGAAAAGGGGGGAGCTGCGCGAGTGCGATCCCGGCTTTGCAACAGTTCGTTCATCCACTCGGATGATTGGCGGCTGCAGCCGATGTATACCAGGCTGCCGACGATATTGCGCACCATATGCTGCAGGAAGGCGTCGGCCGCGAACTCGAAGCGGATCGTTTCTCCGCGCCGGGTTATCTCCAGCTCTCGCAGCACTTTAACCGGCGACCTGGCCTGGCATTCGGCGGCACGGAACGCGCTGAAATCGTGCTCGCCGATCATGCAGCGCGCGGCTCGTCGCATGGCATCGCTATCCAGAGTCTGATGGAACCAGCCGACACGATCATGCATAAGCCCCGGACGCTGCGGCCGGTTGAGCAGCCAATACACATAGCGCCGGCCCGTGGCGGAGAAACGGGCGTGGAAATTTTCCCCGACTTGCTTTGCCCAGTTCACCGATACGCCTGCGGGCAGCAGCGCATTCGCGCCCCGCGTCCACGCGCTGAGCGGACGTTGCGCGGTTGTATCAAAGTGCACCACCTGCGCCAGAGCGTGCACACCGGCATCGGTGCGGCCGGCGCAGGCTGTGACTATACGGTCGCCGGCAACCTCGGACAGCGCGCCATCGAGCGAATCCTGTACTCCGCAGGCTTGCGGCTGAGTCTGCCAGCCACAAAAAGCGCTGCCGTCGTATTCCAGGCCAAGGACTATTCTCAAGACACGCTCCGTTGGGGGGACCGGATCGCAGCGGGTCGCTGCGGGTTGCGTAAAGGAGGGATTGTGCAGCAAGCGGCAGCGGCGTCAACCCGCTGCGCCGGTCCGACGATCAGGAATCCAGGCTGGAGAGCACCGACTGGGCCGCGGTTTTCTGCATCGCGTCGCCTTCCTGCAGAACTTCCTTGAGGATTTCGCGTGCGCCTTGCTTGTCCCCCATTTCCTGATAAGCCTTGGCCAGATCGAACTTGGTCTGCACGTCGTACCAGTGATCGTCCTTGCCGGTCGGCGATTGCGCCGGTGCCGTTTCCGTGCCGAGATCCAGGCTGATTCCGGACAAATCGACTTCCAGTGCCGTAGCGGCACTTTCCATTTTGGGCTCGCCCGGGGTATCCAGCGACAGCGCGCTCATGTCGAAATCAAGACCGCCCGCAGCAAGTCCAGGTTCGGACGGCGAGGCCGCAGCGTCCCCCGAATGCGCCGTGAGCGAGTTCAGGTCAATGTCGAAATCCAGTCCTGAAGCACTGCCCGTGTGCGGGGCCTTTGGCTCTCGGCCCGATACGCCCAAGGCAGGCAGATCGACGTTGAGGTCCAGCGCCGGCATCGCACCGGATGGTAAAGAGGCCGTGGAATCGCGCGCGGCCTCGGCAGCAGGATCGATGATCTGGGTTCGGTCGAACTGGCTGCCGCTCCCACCGAGGTCGAGGTCAACATCGGTGGTTGTGGCTTCCGAGTCCTCGGAGCCGATGTTGAAGTCCACGTTCTCTGCAGCCGCTGTTGCCATCGCCGCGGCACCTGCACCAAGCGCCGCGCCCGCGGCCGATTTGCCCGCCGCATAACGGGAATTCTCGGGATCGACGTGATAGCCCAGAGCGACCGCCTGATTCCAGATTTCGCCTGCGCCCCCGGTGGCCTGCTGCAGATCGCGCGCCACCTTTTCGAACGACCTGGCATCCTTGCGGTTGGCGTAGATCTGCAACAGCTTAAGTCGGATTTCGTGGCGTTTCGGGGAGCTCTCCAGCGCTTCCTTGAGCAACTCCTCGGCCTGCGCATCGCGACCGTAAGCCAGGAAAATCTCCGCTTCGGCTATCGGATCGACTTCCCCGGAAATCGCTGTTGATGCGGCGGCGCCTGCCCCGCCTTTGTTATCGGCGCTGACTGCTGCAGCCGCGGAAGTTTCGGCAAACGCCCTCGCAGGGCCAGATTCTTCGGCGTCGGACTTCGATTCACGTCGGCGTTTGACGGCGCGCACCGCAAGGGCGCCGATAATGATCAACACGCCGAGGACACCACCAAGATAGGCCGGCTGGTCCAGGGCCTGATCCATCAGGCTGGCCTCAGGGGCCACAGGGGCCGTTCTGACGGGAGCCGGCTTCGGTTGCACCGGTGCCGGTTGCGAGGGCGCGGGCGCACTCTCGCTGCTGGGCGCAGGGGTCGAAGGAGTTGCGGGTGTCGCCGGCTTCTCTTCGGGCGCCGCTGGCGTCGCCGCGGCGGGTGTCGTTGGGACCGCAACCTGCGGCGAGGCGGGTATCTGAGCAGGCGGTTGAGGTGTTGGCGCTGGGGGTGCGACCGCAGGCTTTTGCAGATCTGCCATGCCCTTGTTCTTCATTTCCAGCAGGGCCTGCAGATCTCTGATCTGCTTTTCCAGCTTGGCGACGCGATCGTTGGATTCCTTGACCGCCTTGTCGCGAGCGACGGCTTCTTCTTCCAGGGCATGAACACGCGCAGCAGCCCTGGCGTCACCGCCCGCAACCCCGGCCGCAGTCGCTCCAGCGGCCGGTTCGTTCTTCGACAGCTTCAGGACTTCCTTCGGTGGCTCCTGGGCCGATGCCGCCTGATCTTCGGCTGCGGCGCCTACCCTGCCGGAAACGGCCTGCTCGGCGGGCTGCTCAGCCGGAACCGCCTGCCCTGCCGCCGCCGCCAGTCGCTCCTTGTAGGCTCGCCAATCGCGTGCCTGAACCTTCACTTCCCTGCGAGCGTCGGCTTCGGCAATGCCGGCGAACTGGTCCGTCGTCGGCAACTGCAGAATCTTGCCGGTCTTCAACCGGTTCATATTCTTGCCGGAGAAAGCGTCGGGATTGTTCTGGACCAGCAGGACCAGCATCTGTTCGAGACTGACATCCGCGGGCTTGGTCGCAGCTGCAATCTTGCCAAGCGTATCGCCGCTCCTGACCGGGCCGTAAGCGTCAGCAGCGGGCGCAGACTTTGCGCCACTGGGCAATGCGCTTCCTTCGTTGAGCAGAGTCGGCTGGGTCCCGCCGATCGTTTCAACCGGAGCCGATGGAACCGATGCAACCGATGGTTCCGGTGCCGGCTGGGTTTCGGCCGGCGCTTGAGCCGCAGGCTCCTCGGCAATGGTTGTTTCAGGCTTCGACGTTTCCGCGACCGGCTCGGGAACCGGTTCCGCCTTGGGCTGTGGCTGAGCCGGCGCGGCACGCACTTCGGCGGCGGCCGCCTTCTGTTTTTCGCGTTCCGCGATGACGGATGGCGGGTCAAGGAGCGCAGTGAATTCCCGGCTGATCCGGCCGGAGGACCAGGTCAGCTCGATGAGCAGATCAACGAAGGGTTCTGTGACCGGCTGAGTCGACGTCAACTGCACGTAGGGTTCGCCGCCAGAACGCTTTTCGATGCTGACCTTGACGTTGGCCATCAGCTTCGAATAGGCCAGCCCCGCACGCTCGAAAGCCTCGGGACTGGCCAGGCGTGCGGCCAGAGAACCGGCCTCGTTCTTCTCTGCTACCAGCTCGACCTCCGCCTTGAGCGGTTCGCCGAGAGCCGACGTGACGTTAAGCTTGCCGAGACCTGCTGCATGCGTTACCGCGCAGATCGAAAGCAACGACGCGGCGACTATCCACGCGCGAATTGACGTGATGCCCAAAGCGCCCACCCTGATCGGTTTTTGTTTGAGGTAATTAAAATAACATCATGGATTTAGAGATGCAAGCTCATCTTTCGCCTCACATTCCCCGTCAATCCCGGATTTTTTAAGGTCCTGCAGCGCGAAAAACGGGTTCTTACCCCTATCGCTCGAGGAGAATTCGCAACATCCGCCGCAGCGGCTCGGCCGCGCCCCACAGCAATTGATCCCCCACTGTGAAGGCCATCAGGTACTCGCCGCCCATCGGCAGTTTGCGCAGGCGGCCTATCGGTACCGCGAGGGTGCCGGTGACTGCGGCCGGCGTCAACTCCGCAATCGATGATTCCCTCCGGTTCGGAATCACTTTTACCCACTGATTGGCTGCGGCCAGTACGCCTTCGATCTCTTCAATAGGAAGATTCCGATTCAGCTTTATCGTCAGTGCCTGGCTGTGACAGCGCATCGCGCCGATACGAATGCAGACGCCGTCGATCGGAACGGGATTCGACTCGCGCCCCAGAATCTTGTTGCCCTCCGCCTGGGCCTTCCATTCCTCCTTGCTCTGACCATTGCCGAGATCCTTGTCTATCCACGGCAGCAGACTCCCGGCCAGGGGCGCGCCGAAATGCTCCGTCGGAAAAGCAGCGCTGCGTTGGGCCTCGGCCACTTTACGGTCGATCTCCAGAATTGAGGAGGCCGGATCGTCCAACAGCGATTTCGTCACGCCGTGCAGATGCCCCATTTGCGACAACAGCTCGCGCATGTTCTGCGCGCCGGCACCGGAGGCGGCCTGATAGGTCATCGCGGTGACCCATTCCACGAGTCCGGCCTTGAACAGGCCATGCATGCCCATCAGCATGAGACTCACGGTGCAATTACCGCCTATGAAATTCTTTCCTCCCTGCTTGAGCGCAGCATCAATTACCTCGCGATTGACCGGATCGAGGATGATCACGGCGTCCTTGTGCATGCGCAGCGCAGAAGCCGCGTCGATCCAGTAGCCGTTCCATCCTGCCGCGCGCAACCTGGGAAAGATTTCATTGGTGTAGTCGCCACCCTGGCAGGAGATGATGATCTCCATCGCCTTCAGTTCCTTGAGGTCGCGTGCATCCTTCAGGGCGGCGCCGTCCTTGCCGATCGCAGGGCCTTTACCGCCAACCTGCGACGTGGAAAAAAACACCGCATCGACATGATCGAAATCGCGCTCCTGCTGCATGCGCTGCATCAGCACGGACCCGACCATGCCCCGCCAACCTACCAGGCCAACTCGTCTCATCTCAATCTCCCAATGTCAGCGAACAGTAAATGGGAAATAGTGAATGGGAAAGAGGAAATGGAAGAGCCTTCCATACTCGTCTGGTTCCGCTCACCCGCAGCCGATTCCCGATTCACCATTACCTGTTCCCCATTCACTGCCTTACGAATGCAACGCCGCCACTACCGCTTCACCCATCTCTTCGGTACCGACCTTCCTCATGCCTGCCTCATGAATGTCGGCGGTACGCAGGCCCTGCCTGAGCACGCGCCTGACTGCGGCCTCGATACGCGCAGCGGCCGCCTCTTCGCCAAAGGTATAACGCATCATCATCGCGGTCGACAGGATGGTGGCCAGCGGATTGGCAACGTTGCGCCCGGCGATGTCGGGCGCGGAGCCGTGGATCGGCTCGTACAAACCCTGGTTGCTTGCGTTCAGAGACGCCGACGGCAACATCCCGATCGATCCGGTCAGCATCGACGCTTCGTCGGAAAGAATGTCGCCGAACAGGTTGCCCGTCAGAATAACGTCGAACTGCCTGGGCGCGCGCACCAGTTGCATGGCCGCGTTGTCCACGTACATGTGCGACAGCTCGACATCGGGGTAATCTCTGGCGACCTCGATCACGACTTCGCGCCACAGGATGCTGGTATCGAGCACGTTGGCCTTGTCCACCGAACAGAGTTTGCGGCCGCGCTTGCGCGCAATGTCGAACCCCATACGGGCGATGCGTCGAATTTCTGATTCGCTGTACTGCATCGTGTCGAACCCTTCGCGCTCGCCGTTGTCGGTCTTGCGAGTGCCACGCGGCTGACCGAAATAGATGTCGCCCGTCAACTCGCGCAGGATCATGATGTCGAGCCCGGCCACAATCTCGGTTTTCAGTGGTGAGGCGTTGGCCAGTTCTTCGTACAGCAGGGCGGGGCGCAAATTGGCGAACAGCCCGAGTTCCTTGCGGATGCGCAGCAGCCCCTGCTCCGGACGCATCGGTCTCGGCAGCGGGTCGTAC
Source organism: Betaproteobacteria bacterium (assembly GCA_031414075.1). Lineage (GTDB taxonomy): Bacteria > Pseudomonadota > Gammaproteobacteria > Burkholderiales > JACQAP01 > JACQAP01. Next base: position 9,376 of record JANOGH010000200.1, read on the forward strand.
TTGGGACCGCCGACCGCACCCAGCAGCACCGCGTCCGCCGCCCTCGCCAGCGCCAGCGTCTTCTGCGGCAGGGGGTCCTGGGCAGCGTCATAGCCGGCTCCGCCGATCGGCGCCTCTTCCATTTCGATGTGCAGACCGTCGCGCGACAGACTCTTCAGCACCTTCACCGCCTGCCTGACGATTTCCGGACCGATCCCGTCGCCGGGCAAAACTGCGATTTTCATGTTTCGCTCTCTCAAAAAAACAACCGGGGCATTAAGTTTCTGCCCCGGCCGGTGTTTTCAATTGTAATGGTAATTCGTCAACTGAACAGCCAGGGTTGTTCACTGCGGCGTTTGGTCTCGAACGCCTTTATCTCGCCGGCATGCTGCAGGGTGAGCCCGATCTCGTCCAGCCCGTTCAGCAGGCAATGCTTGCGAAAGGCGTCCACCTCGAACCCGAATACCTGGCCACCGTCGGGATAGGCGACCGTCTGGGTGCCAAGATCGACCACCAGCCGGAAACCCGGAAATGCCGCGACATCATGAAATATCCTGTCCACCTGGGTTTCCGGCAGCACGATCGGCAACAAGCCATTCTTGAAGCAGTTGTTGTAGAAGATATCGGCGAAACTCGGCGCGATCAGTGCGCGGAAACCATAGTCGTCCAGCGCCCACGGCGCGTGCTCGCGCGAAGAGCCGCAACCGAAATTCCTGCGCGCCACCAGAATGCTGGCACCCCTGTAGCGCGACTGATTCAGCGCGAAGTCGGGATTGGGCTTGCGCACGCGGGCGTCCATTCCCGGTTCGCCATGATCGAGATATCGCCAGGCGTCGAACAGATTGACGCCGAAACCGGAGCGCTTGATCGACTTCAGGAACTGCTTCGGGATGATCGCGTCGGTATCAACGTTGGCTCGATCCAGCGGCGCGACCAGCCCTTCCAATCGGATGAATTTCTGCATGGCTTACCCTATAAATCCGCTCGCACGTCGACAAACCGGCCGGCAATCGCCGCTCCCGCCGCCATCGCCGGGCTCACCAGGTGCGTGCGCCCGCCCGCGCCCTGGCGCCCCTCGAAATTGCGGTTCGACGTCGAAGCGCAACGTTCGCCCGGCTCGAGGCGATCATCGTTCATCGCCAGGCACATCGAACAGCCGGGCTGGCGCCACTCGAAGCCGGCGGCCACGAAAATCCTGTCGAGCCCTTCCTTTTCTGCCTGCTCCTTGACCAGACCAGAGCCCGGCACGACCATCGCCAAGCGTACATTCGAAGCAACCCGCCGGCCGCGCACGACATGAGCGGCAGCGCGCAAGTCTTCGATGCGCGAGTTGGTACACGAACCGATGAATACCTTATCGATGCGGATGTCCGTAATCCGCGTATTCGGCTTGAGTCCCATGTAAGTCAGCGCGCGTTCCATGCCTTCGCGCTTGGTCTCGTCCTTTTCCTTGTCCGGATCGGGCACGCGCCCATCGACCGGCACCACCATTTCCGGTGACGTTCCCCAGGTGACCTGCGGCTTGATCTCGCGCGCATCCAGCCTCACGACAAAATCGAAACGGGCGTGCTCATCGCTTTTCAGCGTGCGCCAGTACGCTACCGCTTTGGCCCACAACTCGCCCTTGGGCGCGAGGGGACGTCCACGCAGATATTCGATCGTGGTGTCGTCGACGGCAACCATTCCGGCCCGCGCACCGGCCTCGATGGCCATGTTGCACAAGGTCATGCGTCCTTCCATCGACAGCCCACGGATGGTGCTGCCGCCAAATTCGACGGCATAGCCGGCGCCGCCCGCCGTGCCTATCCTGCCGATCAGCGCCAACGCAATGTCCTTTGCGGTGACCCCGCGGCCCATGGGGCCATCGACGTCAACGAGCAGGCCCTTCATTTTCTTCTGCACCAGGCATTGTGTGGCGAAGACATGCTCGACTTCGGACGTGCCGATGCCATGCGCCAGACAGCCGAATGCGCCATGGGTGCTGGTATGCGAATCTCCGCAGACGACCGTCATGCCGGGCAGCGTTGCACCCTGCTCCGGCCCGATCACATGCACGATGCCCTGGCGCTTGTCGAGGAATGGAAAATAAACCTTGGCGCCGAATTCCCGGATGTTCGCATCCAGGGTCTCGACCTGCAGGCGCGAGATGGGGTCCTTGATGCCCTGTTCCCAGTGTTGGGTCGGTGTGTTGTGGTCGGCCGTCGCGACCACCGAATCCATGCGCCAGGGCTTGCGTCCGGCAAGTTTCAGCCCTTCGAACGCCTGCGGACTGGTGACTTCATGCACCAGGTGGCGATCGATGTAGATCAGCGCGGTACCATCGGGTTCTTGCCGTACCAGATGGCTGGCCCACAGCTTGTCGTAGAGCGTTTGCGGATTCATCGGGTGACTCGAAGCGAACGGAAATTATGACACAAGCCGCTGGTCAGACGGCAGCGCTCGCAGCCTAGGAACCGGGTCGGACCGGCACGGAAATCGGCCGCCAGGCCACCACTGCCAGAGCGAGCAACGCGGCCGTGGCGGCGAACGTGAAAGTCCATTCGGCGCCCAGGGTTTCCCAGGCATAGCCGGCCATCAGCGTGCCCAGCGTGCCTCCCAATCCGTACCCCAGGCTGGTGTAGATCGCCTGGCCGCGCGCCTGGTTACGGCCGCGGAAAATCTGATGCATCATCGCCACGCCCGCGGCATGATAGGCGCCGAAGGTAATTGCGTGCAAAATCTGCGCCGCCAGCAGAATTGGCAGCGACCCGACACCCCAGGCGATCATCAGCAGGCGCACAAAGGCGCAGCCGAAACTGAACAGCAGGATCTGGTTCAGGCTATAGGCGCGCAGCAGCCTTGGCAGCAGCAAGAAGAGTCCGATTTCCGCGATCACGCCCAGCGACCATAACCATCCGACCGCTGTTTTCGAATAGCCAGCCTCGACCAGGTGAATCGAATAGAAAGCGTTGAAGGGCCCGTGGGCAACCTGCATGAGGAAAAAGCCGGCCAGCAGCGCAATCACCTCGGGCCGAGTAACGATGCTGAGGATGGGCGCATGGTCTGCATGGCGCGACGGCTCACGATCGCGCGGCAGGAAAAAAGTGCTGGCGGCCATCAGCACCAGCATCATGAGCACCATGGGGGCGAGCGCACCGAGGCCGAAGAAATCGAGCAAATAACCGCCGCCGATGACCACCGCAACGAAGCCGACCGAGCCCCACAGCCTGACGCGCCCATAAGTGCCCACCCGCGAACCCACCAGGCTCAACGTCGCGGACTCGGCGAGTGGCAGCACTCCGCACCAGAACACGTTCAGCAGCAGCAGCGTGGTGAACATCCAGGCGAAGCCGTGATTGAAGAACACGGCAGTAAACACCACCGCGGTGCCCACTGCGGTCAGCCGGATCAGCTGTCCGCGGGCACGATAGTGGTCGGACAGCCAGCCCCAGAGGTTCGGCCCGAAAATGCGCGCCACCGGATTGACTGCCAGCAGTAAGCCGATTTCCGCAGCCGAGTAGCCCAGGGACTTGAGATAGAGCGCGAAGTACGGCGCGAACGCGCCGATAAACGCGAAATAGCAGAAATAGAAGCTGGAAAGCCGTTGATACAAGGAGCCGCGAATCATGGACAACCGTCGATTATTCAGTGTTTCAATCGGCTTCGCGGCCCTGCCACCAGCGCCACGCCAGCCAGCCCCACGCGATCGCTACCCCAATCCAGGCCAGGACGGAAACAAATCCGGCGATGGAGGTATCCCGATGCAGCACGTGCCAGCGCGAGAAGATCTCGGTCCAGTCGTGCTCGCCGTTGCCGACCAGCGGCAACACTTGCTCGCGCGCGTCCGCCATGTAGCGTGCGATGTTCCAGAAGTTTTCGAATAGCCAGGCGGCGCACAAGGCGAACGACAATGCCTCACGCCGCCACCAGAAACTTGCCGTTGCCACCACCGGGAATACCAGTTGGCCGAGCGTACCGCCGTAAACGGTGATGCGGCTGCCGAGCAGCAGTCCGAACAAGGGGTGGCCGGCTTCGTGAAACGCAAGATTGGCACTGTCCAGGATGTACACCCAGCGCTCGCCGGTATTGGCAAGAAAAGCGACGACCGCAATGAGTATCGTGGCCGCGACGAATCCCGGCGTTGAAACCTGTTGCCAGTCGATTTCGCGTGGTTCGTAAGACCGACCCGGGTCACTCATGCAACTCGGTCGCCCATTCCGTGGCCATTTTCAGCAAACCGACGACATCAGTCGGGCGTTTGGCCACTGCATAGGACCACAGTCCGTACTTGCCATCGGCATTGACCGCTTTGACCCAACGCTCCGCCGCTTCCCGTTTGACTGACTCCAGTTCGTCAAACCCCTTGGTTTCGAGTATCAGGAATCGGTCGCTTTCACCCGCTAACCGAACGATGAAATCAGGCAGGTAATCGTGCGGCTCGCCATTGTGAAAGTACGGCACCGCGAATCCAAGTCCGGCATTCTTCACAAACGAATCGACGGCATCGTGCATGTCGATCAAATAGGCGACAGACTGCTCCCAAACCTTGGTGTCCGCGACGATATAGTTGACGTGGCTTTTCCTGACTTCGCGCACATCCCGCGCCGTCCAGAAATCCACGTCGGCGGTCGTTCCGGGACCGCGATGGCCTTCGTAGCGCGGTATCTCCGGTGCCTCGCCCTCGGCGGTGTCGGGTCGAATCAGCTCCTTTATCCGCTCCGCCACCCACCCGTAATACGGCGCAAGAAATACGTCACGCAACTCGGCCGGAGGGAGCACCTGCACCTTCGTATCGAGGTACTGCCTCACGATCGCCAACACCTGCGGAAACAGCGCATGTATCGGTACCGCGCAACGCCGATCACGGCCCAGGCTGTCCGTGACATCCTTCGCGAGATCAAACGCAAGTTCCTGCACGCGACGGCTCGCCCGATATGGATTTAACGTGATCTGCTCAATACCACCGCTGCCGAAAAGCGACGGCCTGCCGTCGTTGGTCGGCAACATTCGGGCCATCTCGACTTCCGGCGGAATTTTCACCGGATCGATTGTCACGGTTGGCGCGGTATTCCAGTCGGCCGTGATGCGATTCCTGATGGCCTGGGTGTAACCCTCCACTCTCGGGAACCGAATTTCATAGCGCGTCTTCGCAGGCAATGCCTTCACGTGAACACGTTTCACCGGCTCCAATGGCGGTCCCGATGGATTGGCCTTGAAAGGAATGATCTGGAACGGTACGCCGAAAATCTTTGCGGTCTCCTCAGAGAACTTGCCGCCGTCGCTTAGCTCGTATCGTGTGCGCCTTAGACCACGGCCGACGACCTGCTCGCATAGTAGTTGTGACA
>JANOGH010000201.1:0-17038 GCA_031414075.1 Betaproteobacteria bacterium
TCACTGGATCTGCCGGGCAACGTGCGTCAGCTTGAGAACCTGTGCCACTGGCTCACCGTCATGGCGCCGGGGATGAACATCGATGTAAAGGATTTACCACCGGAACTTCGCGAGGAAACGCGCGTCGCTTCCGCCGAGAGCTGGGTGGCAGCGCTCGAGCGCGAAGCGGAAGCCTCGTTGAAACGCGGCGACAGCGCGATCCTCGATGAACTGACCCGTCAGTTCGAACGCGCATTGATCACACGCGCACTGGCGCACACCGGCGGGCGGCGGATCGAAGCTTCGGTATTGCTCGGCATGGGCCGCAACACGCTGACACGCAAGATTCAGGAACTGGGGTTGAGCCAGGAATCCGGCCGGGAGAAATGAACGCGACGATCAGAATTCTGCGATGACCGGCGCGTGGTCGGAGGGCCGCTCGTTCTTGCGCATGGCGAAGTCTATGCGGCTCGATCTGCAACCTCCCGCAAGCGCGCTGGACAGAAGTATGTGGTCGATCCGCAGGCCCATCTTGCGTTGGAACGCGTTCATGCGGTAATCCCACCACGAGAACGATTTCTCCGCCTGATCGAACAGCCTGAAGCTGTCCTTGAACCCGAGCGCGATCAACTCCTGGAAAGCAGCGCGCTCGGCGGGACTGCACAGGACCTGTCCCTCCCACGCTTCGGGATCGTACACATCCCGATCCTCGGGTGCGATGTTGAAATCGCCGAGCAGGGCAATGCGGGCGTGTTTCTTCGACTCGGCGCCCAGCCAGGCCGAGAAGGCTTTCAACCAGTCGAGTTTGTATCGAAATTTTTCGGAGTCGAGGCTTTGGCCGTTGGGCACGTAAGCGCAAACGAGTCGTACGTCGTTTACCGTGGCCGAGATCACGCGTTTCTGCGGATCAACAAAGGCGCCGATCCCATGTTCGACGCTCTGCGGTAATTCCCGCGCCAGGATGGCCACCCCGTTGTAGGTTTTCTGCCCGGAGAACACCGCCCGATATCCGGCGCGTTCGATATCCTGTAGCGGAAAATTGTGATCTTCGACTTTGGTTTCCTGAAGGCAAACCGCATCCGGCTGCTCACGCGCCAACCAGTCAAGCAGCTGCGGCAGCCGAACCTTGAGGGAATTGACGTTCCACGCGGCGAGCTTCACGGAACTAGCGCGAATCTTCGGCCTCAGGCGGCGACGAATTCGGTGAGGCAGCACCTGCAGGCATCGCTGATTTGGTCGGCGGGCGCGGCTGGATCACAGCCGTTCGTGGATAACCCGCGGCGTCCAGCGACGTATTCCACTTGCCTTCCAGGAAACCTCTCAATGCGTCACGGCCAACCTTCAGAAACGGAACCTCGACAGGCCCGCCTGTAAGCTTCCTCAATTCTTCCTGGGCCTTCGGGTCGGTCGCATCCACTTCCGTGTAAGGAATTCCGCGGTTCATGAGCAACTGACGCGCGCGCGTGCAGGCATCGCCGCACTCGCTGGAATACAACGTCACCGGAAAATTCTTTACCGCCTGCTGCAGCGCATAAGGCAGGGGGGCGTCGCTGGGTTTGCCGCCCGTCGCTTTTATCTTCTCAACCTGTTTGATGTTTGCCTGCGGAGGCTGATCGCTGTAGTGGACCTTGCCGTCTGCGTCCACCCAGCGGTAGAGCTCGGCTTGCGCGGCAACACAAGCCATTGCGAATATCGCAAACCATACCCAGCGCTTCATATAAGCCTCCTGTAAATCGCGATGATCATGCCGGCGCGTCACGCCGCCTGCGCCATGCCATTGTGCCGCAACAACGCATCGATGGTCGGTTTGCGGCCGCGAAACGCAACGAACGAGTCGAGCGCCGGCCGGCTTCCCCCGGCAGCCAGGATTTCCTCGCGGAAACGACCGCCCACCGACGCATTCAGGACCCCGTTCTCCTCGAACATACTGTAGGCATCGGCGGACAGGACTTCCGCCCACTTGTAGCTGTAGTAACCCGCCGCATAGCCGCCGCCGAAAATATGCGAAAAACTGTTGGGAAAGCGGTTGTAGGCCGGTGGAAAAAGCACAGCCACGCCGCGGCGCACTTCGTCGGCGAGCTGCAGCGGCGTCATCGGTCCGTTGGGATCGAAATCCGAATGCAGGCGCATATCGAAAAGCGCGAATTCCAGTTGCCTGACGGTGTGCATGCCGCTCTGGAAATTCTTCGCCGCCACCATCTTGTCGAACAGCGCCCGGGGCAGGCCCGCGCCTGATTGCACATGCCGGGTCATGTCCTTGAGAACTTCCCATTCCCAGCAGAAATTTTCCATGAACTGGCTGGGCAGTTCCACTGCGTCCCACTCGACGCCGTTGATTCCCGATACGCCCAGCACCTCGACCTCGCTCAGCAGATGATGCAATCCGTGGCCGAATTCATGAAACAGCGTGATCACCTCATTGTGCGTGAAGAGGGCGGCCTTTGCGCTCAATGGTGCGGAGAAATTGCAGTTGAGATAGGCCACCGGCGTTTGCACGCGGGCGCCTTTGCGGCGCCTTGTGATGGCATCGTCCATCCACGCGCCGCCGCGCTTCGAGGGTCTGGCATAGAGGTCCAGGTAGAATTGCCCGACGAGCGCACCGCTGCGGTTCCTAATGGAGAAAAACCGCACATCTTCCTGCCATTTCGGCGCGTCATCGGGCTTGATCTGCAAACCGTACAGCGTTTCGACCACGCGAAACATCCCTTCCAGCACCTTATGCTCTGGGAAGTACTGCTTCACTTCCTGGTCTGAGAACGCGTAGCGCGCAACCCGCAGCTTTTCGGATGCATAGGCCACGTCCCACGGCTGCAGATCGCCGAGCCCGAGGTGCGGGGAGGCAAACTCCTTCAGTTCGGCCAGATCGCGATGCGCATACGGTTTGGCGCGCTGCGCCAGCTCCTCGAGGAAATCCAATACCTGCTGTGGGGAATCCGCCATCTTCGGCTGCAAGGACAATTCGGCGAAATTGGCAAGGCCCAGCAGGCTGGCTTGGCTGCGGCGCAGTCGCAGGATATCAACGATGATCGCGCTATTGTCCCATCCGGATTCCCCAAACTCAGCGGCCCGCGTCGCATAGGCGTGATACATCTGCTCGCGCAGCTTGCGATCATCCGCATACTGCATGACGGGAAGATAGGAGGGCATGTGCAACGTGAACTGCCAGCCCTGCTTGCCCGCTTGCGCTGCGGCGTCACGCGCAAACTCCAGCACGTCTCCCGGTATGCCTGCAAGCCGTTCCTGGTCTGAAATGTTCAACGCAAATGCGTTGGTGGCGTCGAGCACGTTGTCGTTGAACTTCGACGACAACCCCACAATTTTCTCAACTGTCTGCTTGAACCGGGTCTTTTGTTCGGCCGGCAACTCAGCGCCGCCGAGGCGAAAGTCTCGCAGCTCGTTGCCGATGACTTTCTTCTGCGCTGGCGTCAGACGCATGAAGGCATCCGAATCGCGCAGCGCCTGGTACTTGCGGAACAGGGCTTCGTCCTGCGCCAGTTCCGTAAAGTAGCGTGTGACGCGCGGAAGATTGGCGTTGTAGACATCGCGCAGTGGCGGGCTGTTCATTACCGCATTCATATGCGAGACCTGGCCCCAGGCGCGGCGCAAGCGTTCATTTCCGTCATCCAGCGGCGCAATGAAATTTTCCCAGTCGGGCGGCGCGTCCTGGTTCCTGAGGCTTTCGACCAATGCCCGATTCTCGGCCAGCAGCTGATCCAGAGCGGGCGTGACGAATTCGGGTTTGAATTCCGCAAAGCGCGGCAGTCCGGAAAAATCTAGCAGGGGATTCATTGATTGATGCAGAGAATGGGGTTTAGGGAATCGGCAATCGAGAATCGTGAATGGTGAATAGGAAATAGCCCAGGGCGAGTTGAAAGTGGATTCGCCGATCACTACTTCCTATTCCCGATTCCAGATTCACGATTTCCGATTCACGATTCACCATTCACTATTTCCTATTCACCCCTCATAGACGACGTTGCCCTCGATCAGGGTGAAGCGCACCTTTCCGCTCATCTCGTAACCGGAAAACGGCGTGTTCTTGCCTTGGCTCTTCAGGGTCCCCGGCTCGACCGTCCAGCGCGCACGCGCATCGAACACGCACAGGTCGGCGCTTGCGCCGGGAGTGATGGCGCCGGCCCGTATGCCCAATATGCGCGCCGGCTCACTCGTGACTTTGGCAAGCGCGGCGGCCAGCGGGACTTTTGCTTCGTCACCCCATTTCAGCGTAAGCACGAGCAGCAGCTCGAGCCCGGTCGCCCCCGGTTCCGATTCTCCGAAAGGCAATTGCTTGGCATCTTCGTCCACCGGCGTGTGGTCGGAGCAAATCGCATCAATGGTTCCGTCTTGCATGCCGCGTCGCAGCGCATCACGGTCTCGCGTGGAGCGCAGAGGCGGAACCAGGTGGCAGTTCGAATCGAAGTAGCCGATATCCAGTTCGCTCAAATGCACATGGTTGGCCGAGACATCGCAAGTCACGTCGATTCCCAGTGATTTGGCCTGGCGGATCATATCGACGCCCTCCGCGGTCGACAGCCGGCAAAGATGTACTTTCGCACCCGTCTCGCGAACCAGCAGAAGGATCGTGGATAGCGCCACCGTCTCCGCGATAACCGGAATCGGGGCAAGACCAAGGCGGGTTGCGACCTGACCGTCGTGCGCGACCCCGTCCCGCGCAATCGCGGCATCGCGCGGCCGCAGCCAAACCGGATAGCCAAAGGTGGATGCATACTGCATCGCCCGCAGCAGCACCTGATTGTCGCTCAGCGGCACGTCCGCCTGCGAGAACGCGATGCAACCGGCATCCAGCAATTCCGCCATTTCCGTGATGCGCTCGCCTTTCAGACCTTGCGTCAAGGCCCCAAGCGGATACACATGCGCCTGGTTGAGGCTGCGCGCGCGGTGCTTGAGCATTTCCACCAGGCCGGGTTCGTCCAGCGGCGGATCCGTGTCGGGCGGGCAGACCAGCGAGGTTACCCCGCCGGCGACGGCGGCAGCCATTTCGCTTTCCAGCGTGGCCTTGTACTCGTATCCCGGTTCGCGCAATCTGGCGGACAGATCGACCAGACCGGGGCACACAACCATTCCCGTTGCATCGATGACGCGGTTGGCATGGAAATCGGCAGGCGGGGCGCCGATGGCTACGATCTTCCCCGCTGCGATGAAAACATCCTGGACCTGGTCGGTGCCGCTGCCGGGGTCGATGACGCGCCCGCCCTTGATCTGGATTTTCATTTAATGAATCTTCACCGCAGAGGCGCAGAGGCGCAGAGAAAAGCGCGCTGAGAAATTCGAATTGTACGTCGCCATAATTTGTGCACGGTGGCTATCGCAGGCACGGCCAACATTTCATTCTTGCAGTTGCCTTCCTCTGCGTTTCCTCCGCGCCTCTGCGCCTCTGCGGTGAAAGGCTTATGCATTTCCGGCTAGGATTGACATGACGGCCATGCGCACCGCGATGCCAAACGTCACTTGCGGCAGGATCACCGATTGCCGTCCGTCGGCGACGCTGGACTCAATTTCGATGCCCCGGTTCATCGGCCCGGGATGCATCACGATCGCGTCGGGCTTGGCATGGGCGAGTTTCTCCGGCGTGAGCCCGTAATATTTGAAAAACTCTTGCGCCGACGGCAGCAATGCGCCGGTCATGCGCTCGTTCTGCAGGCGCAACATGATCACGACGTCGACTTCCTTCAAACCCGACGCCATATCGTGATAAACGTGCACGCCGAGTTCCGAGACATTCGTGGGAAGCAACGTACGCGGGCCGATGACGCGGACTTCCGGCACGCCGAGCGTCGTCAACGCATGGATCTGCGAACGCGCCACCCGCGAGTGCAGCACGTCGCCGACGATGGCCACGCGCAGCGACGCGAATTCCTTCTTGTAGTGGCGGATCGTGAACACGTCCAGCAGGCCCTGCGTGGGGTGTGCGTGGCGGCCGTCGCCGGCATTGATAACATGGATGTAAGGCGCGACGTGTCGCGCGATCAGATGCGCCGCTCCGCTTTGCGCATGCCTGACGACGAACATATCGGCATGCATCGCGGACAGATTGGCCACGGTATCGAGCAGTGTTTCTCCCTTGCTCTGGGAGGACGTACCGACATTGAGGTTGATCACGTCCGCCGACAGGCGCTTTGCGGCGATTTCGAAGGTGGTGCGGGTGCGGGTCGAGGCTTCGAAAAACAGGTTGAAGATCGCTTTTCCGCGCAGCAGCGGCACTTTCTTGATCTCGCGCTCCCCGACCGACAGGAACGAATGCGCAGTATCCAGGATATGCAGGACAATTTCCCGCGGCAGCCCCTCGATGGTCAGCAAGTGATGCAACTCGCCGTTCGAGTTCAGCTGCGGGTTGAAGCCCATCATGCGGGAGCCTGCCGATCCAGCACCAAGGTGAGTTGACCTTTCTCGCTTTTCTTCAACTCGATCTGCTCCCCGTCAGCCACGGCAATCTCCGCGCCTACGAACTGCGCCGCGATCGGCAACTGCCGACCCCCTCGGTCGACCAGCGCGGCCAGCCGTATGCTCTTCGGCCTCCCGTAGTCGAACAATTCATTGATGGCCGCGCGGATGGTGCGCCCGGTGTACAGGACATCGTCGACCAGGATAATGTCGGCATCGGCAACTTCGAACGGAATATTCGATGGCTTGACCTTCGGATGCAGGCCGCGGCTGCCATAGTCGTCGCGATAAAAGGACACGTCGATGGTCCCCAGGGGCTGCCTGAGCGCCAGTGCCTGGTGCAGTCTTTGCGCCAGCCATACTCCGCCGGTATGGATGCCGATCAGTGCCGTATCCGGGGTCACGGACGCGCGCATGAGTTCGGCGAGGCGGGCCAGCAGGTCTTCCGCGTCGGGCAAAGGCTTGTTCATTGGCTGAAGTAGCTTTCCAGAATCAGTTTGGCCGCGAGCTGGTCGATTTTTGAGCGGGCCTTGCGCACGTCCAGTCCCATGTCGCGAGCCTGCTGTTCGGCCTCCACGGAAGTCAGCCGCTCGTCGACCAGACGGGTTTCGATCCCGTAGCGACCCTGCAGACGCTGCGCGAACCTGCGTGCCAGCGCGGTCAGTCCATGTTCGCTGCCGTCGAGCGCCAGGGGCAGTCCGACCAGGAGCAGCGCCGGCTGCCATTCGTTGACCAGGGCTTCGATGCGGGCGAAGCGCACAGCGCTGGCCTCGGCATCGATGGTAGCGAGCGGGTGAGCGACGCCGAGTTGCAGCTCCCCCACTGCAACGCCGACGCGCCGTTCCCCGAAATCGAAGGCCAGCACCGTTCCGGAACGAAAATTACGGGCTCGGCGAGCGGATGCTGGCGCGGTTCTGGGCTTCGTGGACATGCTCAGCACCCGCCCCCCGGCACCGTCTCATGCATGACCGGCGTCCTCCGAGAGGCTGGCCGGATCGAACCCAAGCAATTCCATCGCTGCGATAAAACGCTCCGATGACGGCAATTCGAAGATCACCGACGGCTGCGCCTCAACGGTCAGCCAGGCGTTCTGTCCCAGCTCCTGTTCGAGCTGGCCCGGCGCCCAACCGGCGTAACCAAGCGACACCAGGACGTCGTCCAGGCCCGGCCCGTCACCCTGGCTCAGCGCCTGCAGGATGTCTTTGGACGTGGTCAGCCCGACTTCTCCGTTGATCGACAGCGTCGACTGCCAGCCGCCGATCGGTCGATGCAGGACGAAACCGCGATCAACCTGGACCGGGCCGCCGAAATACACGGGAATTTTCTTGACCGCCTGATTGGCGAGCGGGATTTCGATCTGCTCGAACAACGCTTCCAGCGTCATGTCGGTCGGTCGATTGACCACCACGCCCAGCGCGCCCTGCTCATTGTGCTCGCAGATGAAGGTCAGCGACTTGGCAAAGTGGGGATCGGCCATGTTTGGCATGGCGATCAGGAAGTGATTGGTGAGATTGACGCTTTGCATGGATTCGCGGCGCTCATTTTACCTGCGCGGATGCCTGCGCCACAAACCCGGCAGCGCGGCCCGTATAATCGGCCCCTGGGAACCGGTGGCGGCGCAGGCGGGAACAGGATGCGTCCGTTCGGAATCGCAGGCTTTCCGGGCCGACCGGCGGCGCGTCGCGCACGGGATTGATTGAAGTTCGAGGGGATTCTCTGGCTACCCGACAGGAATTGGCCGCCTTCCTTGCTGAGGTCGAGCGGCGCGCGTTCAAGCAGGCGGTGTTTGCGGTGCGCGACCAACATATCGCGCTCGACATCGTTCAGGACGCCATGCTGAAGTTGACCGACAAGTATGCGGGAAGGCCGGCTGCCGAGCTGCCGCCATTGTTCCAGCGCATCCTGCAAAACACCATCCGCGATTTTTACCGCCGCCAAAAGGTCCGTTCGCTGTGGACCACCCTTTTTTCCTCGCTGCAGCCGCGGGACAACAACGAGGACTACGATCCGCTCGAGTCCATGGAAACTGAAGGGCCGGGCGGAACGGGAGACAGCCCGGCCGACCGGCTGGAACGTTCGCAAATTGCCGGCATAATCGGACAGGGGCTCGAGCGGCTGCCGCCCCGTCAACGCGAGGCCTTTCTGTTGCGTTACTGGGAGGAACTGGACGTGGCGGAAACCGCGCAGGCGATGGGTTGCTCGGAAGGCAGCGTGAAGACACACTGCTCCCGGGCGACGCACGCATTGGCCGCGTTTCTGAAGGACAAAGGAATCGAACTGTGAACGACAACGAGATCGCGGGACGGATTGTGGCGCGACTCGACCAGGATCTGGCCAATTTGCCGGCCGCGACCGTGCAAAAACTTGAGACTGCCAGGCTGGCGGCCGTGGCGGCTTACCGCCCTGACAGGCCGCTCCGGGGGCGCTCCAGGGCCGGTAACGTCCTGCGGGGCTGGGGTTTGGGCCATGGCCTCGCTACGCGGTTGGTCCTCCCCGCCGCCATCGTCCTCGCCAGTCTTACCGGGCTGATCTATTGGCAAATGTCGAGTCATCATGAAGAAGAACTGGACACTGGCCTGCTGGCCGGCGAGCTACCCATCCATGCCTATACCGACGCGGGTTTCGAAACTTGGTTAAAGCACTCCAATTACGTGCCATCGCAGCAGTAGTCCTCGCGCTTTCCCTGTTCATCGGCGTGTTCACCCTGACGCGCCCCGCCCATGCGGAGGCGCCAGGCCCTGCCTGGTCGACGCTGTCTGCCGAGCAGAAAATCATACTGGCTCCGCTGCAGCAGGACTGGGACGAGCTCGATCCGGAGCGGCGCAAACGCTGGATCGGTCTGGCAGCCCGTTACCCCAGCCTGCCGCCGGACCGGCAGCAACGCATTCAGCAGCGCATGCGCGAGTGGGCGTCGCTGACGCCCGAACAGCGCGCACAGGCGCGCGAGCGCTACACACAGCTTAAGAAACTGCCTCCGGAACAGCATCACGAATTGCACCAGCGCTGGCATGAATACCAGGAACTACCGGAAGAACAGCGGCAGAAACTGCGCGAAGGCCGTGCAACTCCCGGCAGCCCGGGCAAGTAAGCGGTGCGAAGCCCGCCGCAAGAGCGCCCCGGCCGTGCGCTGGATCCGGCGCCACCCCGGAACCGGGCGGCCTTGCATTTGGCATCGCTGCGTCTGCGGCTCGTGAGTCTGGTGTACGAAGGCATACTGTTGTCCGCCGTGCTGTTCGTATCCTCCTACCTGTTCCTGAGTGTTGCCCGCGACGCGCAATCCGGATGGCCGCGCGCCATCTTCCAGATTTATCTGCTATCGGTATGCGGCGCTTATTTCGTATTCTGCTGGGCACGCACCGGTCAGACACTGCCGCTGAAGACCTGGCGCATGCGGATCGTCACCGAGCAAGGCGGCGGCCTGAGCGTGGGCAGAGCATTCATGCGCTACCTGCTGGCAATACCCGGGAACCTCTCGGGCATCAGCTTGCTGTGGGCACCGTTCGACAGGGAACGTCAATTCCTGCACGACCGGCTGGCCGGCACTCGCATCGTGATTGAAATCAACCCCTATTTACATTGAAATATTCGTCGGCCGTTTCTAGATCCGCGCGCTGTTCACTGTTTACCGTTTACTGTTTGCCGTTCACCGTTCACTGTTCACCGTCTTTCGACCTTCCACATCATGAACACGGCGGCGGCCAGAAACGCCAGCGTGGGGGAAATCGCGCTGAACAATGCCGGCCAGGCGTTGAGCAGGCCGAGATGGCCGAACAAGCGGTTGGCGAGATGAAATGCCAGTCCCAGCATGATGCCGGTGAAGATCTTGCCGCTGACTCCGCCCTCGCGCACCTGGAAGTAGGCAAACGGCAACGCCAGCACCATCATGACGAGCACCGCGAACGGATAGATGATTTTCTGCCAGAACACGATCTCGTAACGTGATGTCTCCTGGCGATTTTCGCTCAGGTGCTCGATATAGGAAATCAGTTCCAGCAGCGACATCTGTTCCGGCACGACCATCAGGACATTGAGAATCGACGGATTGAGTACCGAGCGCCAATAGGCCTCGGGAATCCGGCTCACGGTGGTGCGGTTCTCCTCGAAGCGCGTCTGTATCACGTCTTTCAGGCGCCACAGATTTTCGCGCTGGTACTCGCCTGACTTCGCGCGACTGATCGCGCGCAATCGGTAGTCGGAATCGAACTCGTAGATCTTCACTTCATGGATCACCGTCTCCGGCATGATCCGTTCGAAGTTGACGAAATTCGTATCGTCCTTGACCCAGAGTCCGGAGCGGAATGCCTGTACAACGACGGTGCTCGATGTGGCCTTGAACCGCAGCTTTTGCGCCGCCTGTTCGCTGGCGGGAGCGACGAACTCTCCTATCAGGAACGTGAGCACCGAAAGCGCCGTACCGATCTGCACCAGGGCGATCGCCATGCTCTTTATCGATACACCGGAAACCCGCATGACGGTGTACTCGGAATGCGCGACCATCTGAGCCAGCGCAAACAGAGTGCCGATGAGCGCCGCGACCGGCAGAATTTCGTAGGCCCTGCCCGGCATGTTCAATATCACGTAGAGCGCCGCGAGGGACAGCCGATAGCTGCCACGGCCGATTTCGCCGAGCTCCTGAATGAAATCGAAGAACCCGAACAGCAACAGCAATGCGGCAAATACCAGCGCCGTGCTCCAGAAGATCTGCACGGCCACATAGCGACGGATTGTCCTCATCGTCTCAGCTTGCGCAACGGGCGCACCGAAAGCCGGAAATAGAACATCATCACGACCACCGCGAGCATCACCACATGCACGGCCCACATGCCGATGAACACGCTGACCTTCTGCTGGGTGACCCATGCCTGGAAGATCGACAGCAGGTTGGTATAGACCATGTACAGCAGGGCGGCGAGCATGAGGTTGAGCGACCGTCCTGCGCGCGGATTGACGAAACTCATCGGGATCGCGAGCAGGCAGAGCACCAGCGCGCTCAGAGGCAAGCCGGCGCGCCATATCAGCTCGGCGCGCGCTACCGGGGAATCGTCGGAAATCAACGCCGACGTCGGCCGTGCCTGGACCGAGGGCCGCGCTTCCTTGACCTCGCTGGCTTCGATACGCACGGAATACTTCTCGAACTCGATAACCCGGTATTCCGCCGAGCCGGGCGGGCCGATATAACGCCGGCCGTTCAGCAACACCAGAAAACGGTCGCCGTTGGGCGCTGTTTCCTGGTAGCCACGCTTGGCGACCGCGGTGCCGATTTCACCATGCTCGTCGGAATGCATGAAAATGTTGGCTACGGTAGCCAGGTTCGCCGCCAGCTTTTCCACGAAGTAGACGCGTTCGCCGTTGCGCGATTCCTTGAACACGCCGGGAGAGATCGCAGCGATTTCGTCCCGGCTCTCGAGCTGTTGTCGATAAACCTCGGCCTTGGCTACAGCCCAAGGTGACAGGAAAAAACTCAGGGTCGCGATGACGACAGTGACCGGTGCGGCAAAAATCAACACCGGGCGAATCCAGGAATTGAGCCCCTGCCCGGAAGTGAACCACACCACCATTTCGGAATCGCGGTAGCTGCGCGTCAAGCTCATGAGCACCGAGATGAACAGCGTGATGGAAAGCAGGTAGGGCAGGTATCGCAGGCTGGCGAAACCGAGGAAGGTGAGGACTGCATCCGATGAAATGTTGCCGCGAGCGGCGTAGCCAAGGAACCGGATGAGCTGGGTGGTGAGCGTAATCGCCAGCAGAACGACGAGGGTGGCGATTCCGGTTGCGGCAAACTCCCGCAGCAGGGAGCGTTGAAAAATCATGTGCTACTTTGACTTTTGTTCGGCGTGGAAGGGATAATCCTAAGTAATTGAATGAAAAACAGCATTATGAGGAGTCCGCAGTGGAATTTAGCATAAAAGCCGCAGCACCGGAAAAATTGAAGAGCGACTGTGTCGCTGTCGCCGTATTCGCTTCTGCGAAACTGTCGGCGGCGGCGCAGGCGCTCGATCGGGCCAGCAAAGGCCGCATTTCAGGAATTCTGAAGCAGGGCGATTTCGAGGCGAAGCCCGGATCAACCCTGATGCTCTACGACCTGGCCGGGGTGGCCAGCAAGCGTGTGCTGCTGGTTGGATTTGGCGCGCAGGGCGAGATGGCCGCGAAGGAATTTCGCGACAGCATGCGCGGCGCGGTCCGCGCCGTTGCGGAGGCGGGGTTCGGGGAAGCCGCGCTCTATGTCTCGGATACTGCGGTCAAGGATCGGGACGCGAAGTGGGTGACGATGCAGGCGGCAACGGCGTGCCTTGAATACACTTACCGATTCGACCGCCTCATGAGCAAATCGCGCGGGCACCGCAAGAACCTGAAACGGATCATCCTCGGTCTCCTGCGGGAATCCAAGGTGGTCGGCACCGCGCTCGGGCGCGGCGTTGCAATCGGAGAAGGCATCAACTTTGCCCGCGATCTGGGCAATCTCCCGCCGAATATCTGCACCCCGGGTTATCTGGCCGAGCAGGCGCGTGCGCTGGGCAAAACCCACAAACTGAAAGTGACCGTGCTCGAACGCCGGGATATGGAAAAGCTGGGCATGGGTTCGCTGCTGTCCGTATCCGACGGCAGCCGCCAGCCGCCCAAGCTCATCACCATCGAATACTACGGCGGCCCGAAAAAGCAGAAGCCCGTGGTCCTGGTCGGCAAAGGCGTCACCTTCGACACCGGCGGCATTTCCCTGAAACCCAGCGCCGAGATGGACGAAATGAAGTACGACATGTCAGGAGCGGGCAGCGTGCTCGGCACCCTGAGCGCGGTGGCTGCGATGAAACTCCCGCTGAATGTGATTGGCGTCATGCCGACGACCGAAAACATGCCGGGAGGCAACGCGACGCGACCGGGGGACATCGTAACCAGCATGTCGGGCCAGACCATCGAGATCCTGAATACCGATGCCGAGGGCCGGTTGATCCTGTGCGACGCCCTGACCTATTCGGAGCGCTTCGAACCGGCTGCAGTAATCGACATTGCAACCCTGACCGGTGCGTGCGTCATCGCGCTGGGTCATGTGGCTTCGGGTTTGTTCACCAACGACGACCGGCTCGCAGACGAAGTGGTCGCCGCGGGACAGACGTCATGGGACCGGGTCTGGCATATGCCGGCCTGGGAAGACTATCAGGAGCAGCTCAAGAGCAATTTCGCCGACATGGCGAATATCGGCGGCCGCCCCGGCGGCAGCATTACCGCGGCGTGCTTCCTCGCGCGGTTCGCCAGGAAGTTCAAGTGGGCTCATCTGGACATCGCCGGCACCGCCTGGAAGTCCGGACGCGACAAGGGTTCGACCGGGCGCCCGGTTCCGTTGCTGACCCAATTTCTAATGACCCGCGCCGGCTGGTAGTCCAGGTCAACACTCACTGCAGAACCTAGGGCATAGCGCATTCACCGCGGAGGACGCGGAGGACGCAGAGGAAAACTAGAAGCAAGAAAAATATGCGGAAGGTAAAAGCCAGAGTCGGTGCCAAAGTAACCACCGATGCCAGATTTTTTTCTTTCGAATGTTTTTTTGCTTTCGCCTTTCCTCCGCGTCCTCCGCGTCCTCCGCGGTGAATGCGTTTTGATTGGTAATTTAGATGACGGAAGTTCTTTTCTACACCAACGCCGCCAACAAGCTGCAAACGGCCCGCACGCTGACCAGCAAGGCGTTGGCGCGCGGCATGCGGGTGATGCTGCTGACGCCGGATGCCGCGGGAACCGAGCGGCTCAGCAAGCTGATCTGGAGCGCGCCTGCCACGGGATTCGTACCGCACTGTCGCAGCGGTGACCGGCTCGCTCCGGTTACGCCGGTCATTGTCGATCATGTCGCCGAACCGCTGGTCCACGATCAGGTTCTGGTGAACTTGTGCGATCAGACCCCGCCGTTCTTCAGCCGATTTCAGCGGCTGGTGGAAATCGTCGGCACCGAAGAGGCCGATCGCGAAGCCGCGCGTGCGCGCTTTCGCTTCTACCGTGACCGCGGTTACGTGATCCGCACGCATCAACTCGGAGCGCCCGCTTCGTAATGGCCGAGGAAATCCCCCGCGAACCCGAACCGTCGCTTGCGGCCGACCAGCACGACGACGTTCTCGGCAAGATCGATCAACTGCTGAACCGGCACCGGCCAAGAATAGCCGCTGCCGAAGCCATCCCGATGCTCACCGGGATGCCGAGCCAGGAGGACGTCCCCATCGAAGCTGGCATCCCGACCCTGATGGATGTCGTGACAGGACCCGGCCTCGCGGCAAGACCTCCGCCTGCATCATCGCGCGCCGGCGCCCTCAGCAGCGTGCTGATCCTGCGGCGAATGGTCATCGCCCTCGAAGCCGAGCATGCCAGGTTGCTGGCGCAGATCGGCGGCGACCCCGCGCAGGCGCGCATGCTCGACCGGCTGGTCGCCGAACTCCGACGCGCGCTGCCTGCCGCGGTTCGCGCCGCGCTCACGGTGAAAACGCCTGATCCGACGCAGCGCGACGACGACGGTCGGCTATAATTCGCCGCTCAATTTTTTCCTGCTGAACAATGGAACTCGCAAAGAGCTTCGAGCCGAAAGACATCGAGCATCGCTGGTACCCGACCTGGGAATCTCGGGGCTATTTCGCAGTGGGCGGCGGAAACAAGAATTCGACGTACTGCATCCAGCTGCCGCCGCCCAATGTGACCGGCACCCTGCACATGGGCCACGCCTTTCAGCAGACGCTCATGGATGCATTGATCCGTTACCACCGCATGCGCGGCTTCACCACCAACTGGGTGGTGGGCACGGACCACGCCGGCATCGCCACGCAGATCGTCGTCGAGCGCCAACTGGAGCTCGAAGGCAAGACCCGGCACGACCTGGGGCGCGACAAGTTCGTCGAACGCGTCTGGGAATGGAAACAGCAATCGGGATCGACCATCACCCGGCAGCTGCGCCGCCTCGGCACTTCGGCCAACTGGGAGTACGCCGATACAGAAGGACAGAAGGGCGGCTACTTTACGATGGACGCGAAGATGTCGCGCGCGGTCGTCGAAGTGTTTGTGCGCCTGCACGGGGAGGGCCTGATCTACCGCGGCAAACGCCTGGTGAACTGGGACCCGGTGCTGGGCACCGCGGTATCCGACCTCGAGGTCGACAGCGAGGAAGAAGAGGGCCGCATCTGGGAAATCCGCTATCCGTTCGCCGACGGCAATGGCAGCCTGGTCGTCGCGACCACGCGTCCCGAAACCATGCTTGGTGACGTCGCGGTTGCGGTGAACCCGAAAGACGAGCGTTATTTGAACTATGTGGGCAAGAACGTGCGCCTGCCACTCACCGGACGCGACATCCGGGTGATCGCCGACGACTATGTTGATCGTGAGTTTGGCACCGGCTGCGTAAAGATTACGCCGGCACACGATTTCAACGACTATCAGGTTTGGCAGCGCCACGCGAAGAGCGGTCTATTTACCGGCCTTCCAAATGGCGGCCTTATCTCGATATTCCGTCTTGACGGACGAATCAAGAAGAGCCCTCTTGATGACTTTGATCCCACCTTCCAGGCAGCGCGGAAGGGTGACGTCACTTTGATGAGCAATGACGGCGTCGCAGGCAAAGCTACGATCGACATCATTCCGTTGAAGTATCAAGGTCTCGATCGCGTCGAAGCACGCAAGCAAATCGTTAGTGATCTCCAGGCGCAAGGTCTCTTGGTTTCCGAGAAGCCATACAAGCTAAAAGTCCCTCGATCTGGGCGCAGTGGCGCGATTGTCGAACCCATGCTGACCGATCAGTGGTTCGTAAAAATGGAGGGCTTGGCAAAGAAAGGGCTTGAGGTCGTTGCCAAGGGTGAGGTCAAGTTTTTTCCGGAGCACTGGACCACGGTCTACAACCAGTGGCTGGAGAGCATCCAGGACTGGTGCATTTCTCGGCAACTGTGGTGGGGCCACCAGATTCCGGCGTGGTACGGCGAGGACGGCAGTATCCATGTCGGCCGCAGCGAAGAGGAAGCGAGGAAAAGCGCCGCCGCCAAAGGCTACACCGGTGCATTGAAGCGCGACGAAGACGTACTCGACACCTGGTTTTCCTCCGCGCTGGTGCCGTTCACTTCGCTCGGCTGGCCGGAGAAGACCCGTGATCTGGAGATATTCCTGCCCTCATCGGTGCTGGTCACGGGTTTCGACATCATTTTCTTCTGGGTTGCGCGGATGATCATGATGACCCTGCACTTCACCGGCAAGGTGCCCTTCCGTGATGTCTACATCAACGCCATCGTGCGCGATGCCGAAGGCCAGAAGATGTCGAAGTCGAAGGGCAATACCATCGATCCGCTGGATCTCATCGACGGCATCCCTCTCGAAGAGCTGGTTACGAAGTCTACGATCGGATTACTGCGCGCCGAGCACAAGCAAAAGATCGAGAAGGCCCTGCGCAAGAATTATCCGCAAGGCATTCCGGGATTCGGCGCCGATGCCATGCGCTTTACTTTCGCGTCGCTGGCTACGTTCGCCCGAACACTCAATTTCGATCTGAACCGCTGCGAGGGTTACCGCAATTTCTGCAACAAGCTGTGGAACGCCAGCCGCTTTGTGCTGATGAACTGCGAGGGCTTTGACTGCGGGCTGGCCGACCACACCAAGGAGCAATGCCAGCCGGGCGGCCCATTCCACAACTACATGCAGTTCAGCC
>JANOGH010000202.1:0-7041 GCA_031414075.1 Betaproteobacteria bacterium
GACGCTGATCGTGGTCAGCTCGGACCTGTCGCATTACCTGCCCTACTCGCAAGCCAGGCTTGTCGACGAGCACACGACCCGCATGATCCTCGAGCTCGCGCCGCGACTGAATCACGAAGCCGATACCCTTCATCGACGAGGAGGACGCGCTTGCTCAGTTGCGCCCCTGCATCGACGGCATCGTCCTGGAGTTTGGCCGCCATCGCAGCACCTTCCTGCCGCAGGTCTGGGACAGTTTGCCCGAGCCGCGGCGGTTCCTGGCGGAGCTCAAACGCAAGGCCGGACTGGCGCCGGACTTCTGGGACGCCGGCGTGGGTCTCTCCCGCTATATCGTGGCCAAATGGGCGGAACCGGAAACACGATGAACGCGGCAGAATCGCCGTATCGCGGGCGCTGGTGGCACTTGCTCGGGGACGGCAGGCTGCAGTGCGATCTGTGTCCGCCCGACTGCAGGCTGCATGAAGGCCAGCGCGGCGCCTGCTTCGTGCGTCAGCGCATCGACGACCGCATGGTGCTGACCACGTACGGCCGATCGTCGGGATTCTGCCTCGATCCGATCGAAAAGAAACCGCTGAACCATTTTTTCCCCGGCTCGAGCGTGTTGTCCTTCGGCACCGCCGGCTGCAATCTGGCGTGCAAGTTCTGCCAGAACTGGGACATCTCCAAATCGCGCGACATGGATCGGCTGATGGACCTCGCCGGTCCCGACCAGATTGCGGCGGCCGCCGAGGCCGCCGGCAGCAAGAGCGTCGCGTTCACCTATAACGATCCGGTCATTTTCGCCGAGTACGCGATGGATGTCGCCGATGCGTGTCACGCTCGCGGCATCCGCACGGTGGCTGTCACTGCAGGCTACATGCACGACGCGCCGCGGCGCGAGTTCTACGCGAAGATGGATGCAGCCAATGTCGATCTGAAGGGTTTTACCGATGAGTTCTACGTCAAGCTCACCGGTTCAACCCTGCAGCCGGTGCTCGATACGCTGTAGTACCTGCGTCACGAGACCGACGTCTGGTTCGAGATCACAACACTCGTGATCCCGACGAAGAACGACTCGGACGAGGAGTTGTTCCAGCTGTCGAAGTGGGTCGCGAAGGAACTGGGGATCGACGTGCCTCTGCATTTTACCGCGTACCATCCGGACTACAAACTCGACGGCCTGCCGTCCACGCCAGCTTCGACACTCGCGCGCGCGCGAAAAATTGCCATCGGAGAGGGATTGAAGTACGTCTACACCGGCAACGTGCATGACAGCGAAGGCGGCACCACGTTTTGCCCCGGCTGCGGTGAGGGTCTGATCGTGCGCGACTGGCATCGCATCCTGATCTACCGCGTTTCGGCCAAGGGGCATTGCACCCGTTGCGGCACCGCGCTCGCGGGCCGCTTCGGCAGGTTCGAAGAGCCCTTCGGCCCGCGCCGCATCCCGGTGTCCATTCGTGCCTCTTAAAGTCCAGTTCCTCACCGCAGAGGCGCGGAGGCAACGCAGAGGAAACCAGACGAAAAAAAGACAATCGACAAACGACCAAAGTAGACGTTCTTTGTTTTGTATCCTGCTATTCGGTTCGTATTCCACGGGGGCGACTATTGCCACCGAACCATTTACCATTCCTTTCCTTTGTTTTCCTCAGCGCTTCCTCTGCGCCTCTGCGCCTCTGCGGTGAGGAACTAAGTTCTAGGAACAGCGGCCACGCGGGGCATGGGCGATTTCGCAGCAAGGCGCTCTGCCGCCTGCACGGTATTTGCCAACAGCATGGTGATTGTCATCGGACCAACGCCACCCGGAACGGGCGTGATGTAGGACGCCTTTTCCTTCGCGCTATCGAAATCCACATCGCCCGCCAGCGTCCCGCCGGGCATGCGGTGGAAGCCGACATCGACGACGACAACACCGGGTTTGATCATCTCTCCCGTGACCATCTTCGGCTTGCCGGCTGCCACCACCAGAATATCGGCGATCGACGTGTATTGCCCGAGGTCGCGTGTCTTCGACGTGCAGATCGACACCGTCGCGCTGCGCGCCAGCAGCATCAGCGCCATCGGCTTGCCGACGATGTTGCTGCGGCCGATCACCACGGCGTTGCGACCCTCGATCGGAATGCGATAGTGATCGAGCAGCGCCATCACGCCGTACGGCGTGCAAGGCGGAAATACCGTCCCGCCCGTAACCAGCGCGCCGAGATTGTAGAGATGGAAGCCATCGGCGTCTTTTTCAACCGAGATCGCTTCCAGGACCTTGGCATTGTCTATTTGCGGCGGCAGCGGCAGTTGTACCAGGATGCCGTGGATCTTCGGGCTGCCATTGAGTTCGGCGATCTTTGCCAGAACCGTTTGCTCGGAGACATCCACCGCAAACCGGTGCAGTTCTGAATGCAGCCCCATCTCGCCGCAGGCCCTGACCTTGTGGCGCACGTAGACCTCGGAAGCCGGGTTGTCGCCGACCAGGATGACCGCCAGGCCCGGCGTGATGCCCTGCTGCTTCAGCAACGCGACGCGCTGCTTCCATTCGGCACGGATGACTTTCGCTACCGCGACGCCGTCCATGAGGGTCGCTGTCATGCCGCAACACCGTGACAAGTGCACCCTTGCGGGTATACCGGGCTTTCGCCCATAACCGGTGACGAGTGACGGGCGGCCAATGACGAGTAACAAGTGACGGGTGACGGGTAACGGGTAAAAAAAACACTCAATTCAATCATTTTAACCATTTCTTTTTTGGCCAAACGTTCCTTCGCTCGGTCGCGCATCCGCCTAACTTGTCACCCGTCACTTGTTACGCGTTACCTGTCACTGGTGACTGGTTACCTGTCACTTTTTCTAACTGCGCCAGCGTCGAGTAAAACACCGGTCCCCTGCCCATGTCGGACTCGCGTTGGCTGGTCAGCGCATTGACGTTGACCCCGCCCGGCATCTTGGAACCCTGCAACTGCTTCTGCGCGCCGATCACGCCGGGCAGCAGCCCGTCGACGATCAGTGCATGGCCAAAGACTTCGCCGCGGTCGTTGAACAGCCGGCAGTAGTCCCCGTCCTCGATGCTGCGCGTCTTCGCGTCCTGCCCGCTGACTTCGAAGGTCGGGCGCGCCAGCATCGCCTGCAGACGCGGCACGTGCTGGAAACTCGCGCCGATGAAGTAATGAGTCGCGGCACTGATGACCTGCAGCGGAAATTTCTTCTTCGCCTCTACGCTTTCGAAGCCCTCCTGCTCCGGCAGATGCATCGGCAAGGGGTCCACGCCGAGTTTCGCCAGCGCCTCCGAGTAGATTTCGATCTTGCCGGACGGAGTCGGCCACTTACCGCTGTTGATGCCCCAGCGACGCGCAGAATCGACGTTCGCCCTCGCCCAGCCGTTGCGTTTCAGCCCGTCGTAGGTAACGCCCTCGAATAGCGGATTGACCTTGGGATCGATCAGTTCGCGGATCATGTCCTCGTCGGACTGCGAAAAGCAGGGATCGTCGTAACCCATCGCACCTGCCAGCCGGCGGAACATTTCCTGATTGTCGAGGCTCTCGCCCTGTTTCTCGATCGCCTGCTCGGACAACGAATAGTAGTAATTGCCGTAAGCCGGGAGCAGATCGACGTGTTCGAGCGCCGTATCGGCCGGCAGCACGATGTCCGCATAGGAAGCGGTATCGCACCAGAAGGTATCGTGCACCACCGTGAACAGGTCGCCGCGAGAAAGTCCCTTGCGCGTCGCCATGGTGTCGGGAACGCAGTTGGCCGGATCGGCGTTCCAGCAGAACAACGCCTTGATCGGCGGATCGAGATCGTTGAGGGCGTTGCCGAGCTGGATCATGTTGATAGTTCGCGGCGTGCGCCCTTCGAGCAGGTAGGTACCCTGCAGCGCGCGCATATCCACGCGCCGCATTTCTCCGCCGGTCGACATGCACACACCACCCTTGCCGCGCGTCGCGCCGGTGATCACCGGCAGCAGCTTGATGGCGCGGGTCATCATGCCGCCGTTGTCGTGGCGCTGGATGCCCCAGTTCACCCGGATAAAGGACTGTTTGGTCGCGCCGTAGAGCAACGCCAGTTTTTCAATGTCGGCCGCGGGCAGGCCGGTGATCGCCTCGACGCGATCCAGCGGGTACTCCGGCAAGCGCTCATCCAGCAGTTTTTTCCAGCCGACGGTATGGCGCTGGAGAAAATCCACATCGTGCAGGCCGCGATCGACGATGACTTTCATCATGCCCAGTGCCAGCGCCGCGTCGGTCCCGGGGCGCGGCTGAACATGCCAGTCCGCAAACGCCGTGGTCCGCGTTACACGTGGGTCAATGGCGATGATCCTGGCGCCGTTGTCGCGCGCCTCATTCACGAACGGCATGGCATGTACCCCGGTGGACACCAGGTTCGTGCCCCACAGGATCACGACCTCCATAGCCGGCAGGTCTTCGATGTTGGCGTCACCCACGCGGCCAAAGGTGTGCATTTCGGCTGCGGCCCCGGCTGCGGTGCAGATCGTGCGCTCGAGGCGCGCGGCGCCCATCTTGTTGAAAAAACGTTCGCCCATGCCGAAAAATCCGAGCATGCCAAGGGTACCGGAATAGGAAAACGGCTGGACGGCCTCGGCGCCGTGCTCCGCGATCACCGCTTTGAGTCTTGCTGCGATCTCGCTGAGCGCTTCGTCCCAGCCGATACGCTGGAATTTCGCGCCGGGACCTTTCGGTCCGACGCGACGGTGCGGATAAAGCACGCGTTTGTCGTTGTAGACCAGGTCGAGATAGTGATTGACCTTGTTGCAGAGATAACCGCGCGTCACCGGGTGCGTCGGGTCGCCCTCCACCTTGATCGCGCGCCCGGAGGCGGTGTCCACGGTAACCCGCATCGAGCAGCCATCGGGACAGTCGTGCGGACAGGCGACGTGCACCGTCCGCAGTTTGCTGGAAACACCCGCTTCGCCGATTACGCCCATGACCGCCTCGCCCCAGACATTATTCTGCGATATTGTAACGCCCCGGCCGCCTTTGCCGCACGATTACAACTATTGAGCGTTTCGAAGAGGTGTTCATGCCACACATCCGCGCGTTTTCCGCACTCCTGCTTGCCGCCGGCCTCTTGCTGGCGGTCAACGTCCAGGCAAAGCTCGTCAAGCTGGAAATCTCGAAACGACAGGTCATTGCGGACGGAATGCCGTTCGGCGACGCCGGACCTTATGAAAAACTGACCGGACGCGCATGGTTCGAAGTCGACCCGATTCTCGACAGAAACAAAACCGTATTCGATCTCGACCGCGCACCCCTGAACGCGAAGGGGAGGGTCGAGTTCTCCGCTGACATGGTGATCCTCAAACCCGTGGAGATGGCCCTGGGGGCGAAAACCCTGTTCTTCGAAGTCAACAACCGCGGACGCAAGATTTCCTTTGGCCGCATGCACGACACCGCCTCGGACGCCAACAT
This sequence comes from Betaproteobacteria bacterium, assembly GCA_031414075.1. Taxonomy (GTDB): domain Bacteria; phylum Pseudomonadota; class Gammaproteobacteria; order Burkholderiales; family JACQAP01; genus JACQAP01. Next base: position 5,391 of record JANOGH010000202.1, read on the forward strand.
GAACGATCCGACTGTATCGCGCGATTTCGGCAACGGCTTCCTGATGAAGCGCGGCTACGTGATTGCGTGGGTGGGCTGGGGCGCGGACATCGCGCCCGGCGACAACCGTCTGACGGTGAATTTCCCGATCGCCGTGGAAAACGGCCGGCCGGTCACGGAACGGATCCTGACCGAGTTCTCCGACCGCAATTTCAACGGCGGGAAACCCTCATCGTTGCCCTTATCCGGCGGCCCGGCGTTCAAGTCCTTCCCCGCCGTGTCCGCCGACAAGAAGCAGGCGCAAGCCGACCTCTACCTATTGTCGAGCGACTCGCTGAACCCGTCCGGGCCGGACATCCCGCGCGGGGAAGCCGTTCCCGACGAGCAGTGGGCATTCGCCGACTGTCCCGACGGCTGGCCGGGCAAGGCCAGTACGGCTCACATCTGCCTGAAGGACGGATTTCGCAACGATCGCAACTACCACCTGATCTATCGCGCGACGGATTCGCCGGTGATGGGCCTGGGCTACTTGACCACGCGGGACTTCGTTTCCTTCCTGCGCAACGACGAAAAGGACGCGGCGGGCAATGCCAATCCGGTGTTCGGCATCAAGACAACGCTGTGTCAGGGCATTTCCTCTTCCGGCATGTATCTGCGCGACTACCTTTACCAGGGATTCAATGTCGACGAGCAGGAGCGCCAGGTCTGCGAAGGCATGCACATCCACGTCGCCGGCGCGCAGAAGCTGTATCTGAACTACCGGTTCGCACAACCCAATCCCTTCACGCAGCAGCACCGCGAACGTTACGTGCCGGATACCAATTTCCCGCGCCAGTACGCAGTGCGCATCAATCCCTTCAGCCGGGTGCCGGACGGCATTCTCAAGCGGCCGAAGACCGATCCGAAAATCATCCATACCGACACCTCGAACGAATACTGGCAGTTCCGCGCTTCGCTCACCGGGGCCAGCGAAGGCGGCACCATGGACTTCAACGAGTCGTCGAAAGTGCGGCGCTATTTGCTGGCTGGCCTGCAGCATGGCGGCTTCAAGTCCGACGCGCCGAACCACGGTATCGGCGACAGGCAATGCGAGCAGTTGACCAACGCCACGCACCCGGGTCCGTTGTTGCGGGCGCTGGTGGTGGTTCTCGATGCCTGGGTAAAGAAGAATGTCGCCCCACCCGAGACGCGCGTGCCCAGGGTCGCCGATCGCACGCTGGTAGCGCCCGCCGATCTCAAGCTGCCGGGAATTCCCGGGTTGACTTTCGAAGGCCTGTACAACGGCTCCGGGGATCGCGACTTCGGCCCGCGTGTGAACGCAAACTCGGGCGTCATCGACCTGCTGATCCCAAAGACCAAGGCGACTCACAAGATTCTGGTGCCGCAAGTCGACGCGATCGGCAACGACATGGCAGGCATTCGCCATCCCTTTGTCGACGTCCCGGTCGCAACGCTGCTGGGCTGGAACACACGCACGAAGGAGTTCGGTGGTCCGGACCTGTGCGACCTGCTCGGTTCGACCATTGCATTGCCGAAGACCCGTGCCGATGCGCAAGCGAGCGGCGATCCGCGGCCTTCCCTGGAGGAACTTTACGGTTCCCATGAAGCTTATGTTGGGAAAATCGCCGCGGCGGCGAAGAAACTGCAAGCCGAACGCCTGATGCTGCCGGAA
>JANOGH010000203.1:0-5410 GCA_031414075.1 Betaproteobacteria bacterium
CGGCGCGCGGGCTCGGCTGGATGAATCCGCCGCGCAGACGAAACTCGCCGCTTCCTCCAAGCTCAACCCTGCGATTTTACGCCGGGAAATCCAGAGCCTGCTCGACGTCCTGCACGAGTAACGTGTCCGCCCATCGGGCCTGTTATAATCCGCCGGTAATTTCGGGGCGTAGCGCAGCCTGGTAGCGTACCTGCATGGGGTGCAGGTGGTCGGAGGTTCGAATCCTCTCGCCCCGACCAATTTTCCGCGTCAATAACCACTGGCCGGCAGACTTTCGAGAAGAATGAACGGACGGGAAGTAAACGTTTCCAGTTCTTTCGTTCTTCGGAACGAAGTCCGGGCCAGCCAATTCAGCCGATGCGCATTCTCCTGAGCAACGACGACGGGTATTTTGCGCCCGGCCTCGCCGCGCTCGCGGAGGCTTTGTCGAAACTCGCGGAAATAGTCGTGGTCGCGCCGGAGCGTGATCGCAGCGGCGCCAGCAATTCCCTTACGCTTGACCGTCCGCTGCTTGTCAGGCGTTCCCACAATGGATTTCACTATGTCAACGGCACGCCGACCGACTGCGTGCACCTTGCCGTGACCGGACTTCTCGAGCAGATGCCGGACATGGTGATATCGGGCATCAATCACGGCGCCAACATGGGCGACGACACCATCTATTCGGGCACGGTGGCGGCGGCGACGGAAGGGTTTCTCCTCGGAATTCCATCCATCGCCGTGTCTCTGGCCAGCAAATCGGCAGGTCACTACGTAACGGCCGCCCGGGTGGCCTGTGAAATGTTCGAGCGTTTCCGCGATCGACCCATCGCATTTCCGCTGTTGCTGAATGTGAATGTGCCCGACGTTGCCTACGATCAGTTGGGAGGCATCGAAGTTACCCGGCTGGGCCGACGCCATAAAGCCGAACCGGTGATCAAGTCCACCAATCCGCGGGGTGAGATTGTTTACTGGGTCGGTGCGGCCGGTGATGCGCAGGATGCGGGTGCAGGTACGGACTTTTACGCGGTCGCGCACGGCAAGGTATCGGTGACGCCGCTGCAGATCGACCTGACCCAGTACACCAGCCTTGATCATGTGCGTAGCTGGCTGGTCGAGCCTGCGCTTGCGTAATGCGCTCCTGAACCACACGTTCAAGGCCCTTCCCGATCAGATGAATAACAGGATCGCAGGCATAGGCATGACCTCGCAGCGCACGCGCATGCGCATGATCGAGCGCCTGCGCGACCTGGGGGTGAAGGACGAAGTCGTGTTGACGGCGATGGCAGAAATTCCACGTCACATCTTTGTCGACGAGGCGCTGGCAAGTCGCGCCTATGACGATGTGGCGTTGCCGATCGGATTCGGCCAGACCATTTCCAATCCGTTCACCGTGGCGCGCATGGTAGAGTTGGCGCGCGGCGGCCGGGCGCTTCACAAGGTGCTGGAAATCGGCACCGGCTGCGGATACCAGGCGGCAGTTTTGTCGCGTCTCGCCCGCGAGGTGTATTCACTGGAACGATTGGCCGGATTGCTGTCGAAAGCGAGAGTGAGGCTGCGCGAGCTCGGACTGCGCAATATCAAGCTGAAACACGGCGACGGGCATGCGGGCCTGAAGGAGCAGGGTCCGTTCGACGCGATCGTCATGGCTGCGGCAGCGACCCATCTGCCGGAGATGCTGGTGGACCAACTTGGCGAAGGAGGGCGACTGGTGTTGCCGCTGGGAACTCGCGAGCAGCGCCTCGTGCTGGTCGAACGCAATGCGGAGGGTTTCACGCAGTCGGTGCTGGACGAAGTCAAATTCGTGCCGCTGATTGCAGGAGTATCGGCATGACACATTATGCATCGCGCCGTTTTTGGCCTGGCATCCTGGCGGTTGCGATGACCGTGCTGCTCGCTGCCTGCTCGACCCCGACTGCCGCGCCGGTGATCGAAAGCTCTCCCAACGCCGGGCCTGCGGCGAAGACGGCACCTGCAGCGCCGCCTGCCACCGCCGCGGCGCCCAAGCCGCAAACTTCGCCGTCGTCGAATACTGCGCCGCCGAATCCCGTGCCGGCTACTCCGGCGGCGTCCGTCGCGCCGACAGTCTCGACCGCAAAATCGGAAAAGCTACCCGCGCCGGTCGCGCAAAAACTACCCCCGCCGACAGAGGAGCCGACTACCAAGCCCTATCGCGAAGGCGACTGGCGGCCTGAGTATCACATTGTGAAGAAAGGTGACACGCTCTACAGCATTGCGCTCGACTACGGCCAGGATTATCGCGAGTTGGCGGCGTGGAACAATCTGGAAGATCCGGGTTTGATCAAGATCGATCAGCGTCTGCGGCTGTTTCCGCAGGACAGCGGCGGCGAGGCTGCAACCGCGCAGCCGACGCCGCTTCCTGCTCCGGTAGCGGCGCCTGTGTTCTCCGAACCCAAAGCGCGCAAGCTGCCGTATTCGGAGCAGGCTCTCGCACAACTGAAAATGCCTGCGTCAAAGGGGGCTGCGACCGCGAGCCCATCGGCTGCGGCAACAGCTCAACCGCCGATCAAGTCGCCGGCAGCCCAGGCAACACCGGCGCCACTGCCGGCGCCATCACAGAAAGAAATTCCGGCCGGCGACAGCAAAATGATCTGGGAATGGCCGGCGCAGGGCAGGTTGCTGTACGAATTTGGCCAGGGCGCGAATCAGAAAGGGGTCGGCATCGAAGGACGCAGCGGTCAACCCGTGCTGGCCGCCGCCCCCGGCAAAGTGGTATACAGCGGCACTGGACTGCGCGGCTATGGAAAACTGATCATCATCAAACATAATGCGTCTTATCTCAGCGTGTACGCGCACAACAGCCAGATCCTCGTGAAGGAAGGACAGACCGTGGCGAAAGGCCAGAAGATTGCCGAAATCGGCGATACCGACAGCGATCGCATCGCATTGCATTTCGAGATCCGCCGTCTTGGCAAGCCGATCGATCCGCTTCAGTACCTGCCCGAACGGGCTTCATGATCGGGAAAAACGCACTGCTGTAGCGGAGCGACCAGAGTCCGAAATATTCAGGCTCTCAATTCATCGCCCGCACGGCGTCGCGCAGCGCCTGCAGATTGCCGCGATTGTCGCCCCTCCCATAGCGCAACGAGACGTAGAGAGCGCTTATCCTCTGCGCAGTTGCTCTGAATTCGGGAAATTGCATCGATACCCTGGCAGCAAAATCCCGCGGCCCTTCGCTGGGCTTGCGCGCCGCGCCGCGCTTGGCCATCACATTGCAGTAGGAGAGATAGGCGCGTTGCACCGGATCGGGACGCTGGGCATTGATTCTGAACAGCAGCACCAATGACAATGCCAGGATGATGAGGCCGCTGACAGCGGTGAGAATAATCACCATGTTTTGCCAGGTGACGTCGGCCATGCCGAACTGTGCGAGAAAACGCATCTGGCGCTCCGGGTTGTAACCCAGCACCCACTGGTTCCAGGTGTTTGCCACCGCATCCCAGGCGTAGCGGGCCTGCCTCAGCCATTCGAAGCTGTTGCGCGCCAGCAGTGGTCGGTCAATTTCCGGAACCGCCGCCGCCAATCCCCGCTCGATACGCAAAGGGGACACTGCCGCAGTCGGATCCACCCTGACCCAGCCTTCGCCGGGCAACCAGACCTCCGACCAGGCGTGCGCATCCGACTGCCGCACAATGACGTAGCCATCCACAGGATTGACTTCGCCACCAAGGTATCCGGTCACCACGCGTGCCGGGATGTCCGCCGCGCGCATGAGAAAAGTGAACGCCGACGCGTAGTGCTCGCAGAAACCGCTGCGAGTCTCGAAGAGGAACTGATCCACGGGGTCTGCGTCGAGTTTCGGCGGATCGAGGGTATAGGTAAAAGGCTGTTCGCGAAACAAGGCCAGCGCGCGGGACACGACATCGCGATCGCCGCCGCCTTGGGCGCGCCACTGCGCAACCAGGGCGCGCGCCCGCGGGGAAGATTCAGGCGGCAGGCGCTGGGCGAGACGCAGCGCACCAGGCGATTCGTCGACACCGATGCGATACTGCGGCGCAGACTGCATGTCGTAGCGCAGCCGCTCGCGCACGATGCGTCGCGACAACAACTGAAAGTCGGTGGTGAGGTAGGCGCCCTGCGGCACGACCAGTGGCAAGTCGATGGCGAACATCCAATGCCTGTCATGCGATTCCATCGTGACGGTGTAGCGCAGCGGCGGGCCGAGGGCCTCAACCTGCGGTCCCGGCGCGGTCAGGTTCAGACCCGCTCGCCATGTGCGCCCATCGTAGTTCCACAAAACCGGGCCGCGCCAGTAGAGCTGCGAGGGCTGTTTCGGTTGATTTTCGAACAGGGCCCTGAATGCCACCTCGTCGGACAGGCTCAGCGAACTGACGTCTCCCGGCGCCATGCTCTCGGACAACCCGCTCTTGGACGAATAATTGATCTGCGGCAGGCCCCAGAGCGGACCTTGCACTCGCGGAAACAACAGGAACAGCGCGAGCATGATGGGGACGCCTTGCAGAATGATCGTTGCCGCATGGCGCAGCACCGCAACCAGCTTCGGCCGACCCGCCTGATGCTGCAGGCCGATCATCGTTGCCGTGATCACCCAGACGACCAGCAACATATAGAGCGCGGTCGGGATCGATTGCGAGTAGAAGAAATTGGTAACGACCAGGAAGTAGGCCAGCAGGACGACCGTCATCGTGTCGCGTGGCCTGCTCATTTCCATGACTTTCAGGGCCATCAAGACGGTGAGCATTGCCACGCCGACATCGCGCCCGTACAGCGTGCGATAGGAAAGCGCAATGCCTGCCGTGCAAGCCAAGGCGACCGCAATGAGCAACCACTTGTTCGGCAGCTTGCGATGCTGCCATCCGAAATAGAAACGGGCCAGCAGCACGACGGCCACCAGCGCCGGTATCCATGCAGGCAGATGCACAGCGTGCGGCGCAATGACCATCGCCAGCGAGAGCAGGATCGCCGTCAGGCTGATCAGATTCAGATCACGCGCGGTCATTGTTTGAACAATGCCAGGGCCTGAAGGCAGCGGTCGCGGTGCAGCGCGCCCGAATCCGGATCGTATTCGCTCCCGGGCAGGCGCAACCCGTATCGCAGCCCGGCGGCCTCTGCTTCGATCACCCATCTGGCCAGCCTCGACAGCTTCGCTTCCAGCCCGAGGGTATTCGGCAGGTCACCGAAGTCGAGCCAGAGTTGCGCAGCCGCACTGCCGGAAAACTGCTTGGACAGAAAGATTTCGCTGCGGGCAAACGCCTTCCATGCAATGCGCCGCGGCGAATCACCCGGGCGAAAAGTGCGCAAGCCGACAAAGTCTTCCTCGCCGGCACCCGCGGCGGAGCCTTCTCCGCCGGATGCCTGCGCCGGGGGTAGAGAGAGTTTGCCGGGCTCGGGTTTCGGGTAGATCAGGCAATGCATATCAAGATCGACCATGGCCCATGCGTAAAACAAA
>JANOGH010000204.1:0-1844 GCA_031414075.1 Betaproteobacteria bacterium
AATTCCACTTGCCGCCCGGGCGGCAGATCACCGACGCCGAATAGCAGGACCTGATGATGCAGGAAAGCCTGGTAGATCGCATCGAAGGTTTTTCCATCGATGCCTCGTGCAAGATCGACGCCGATGATTTCCGCACCGAGATTCGGCGCGAGGGGGTGTGTTTCAAACAATTCGCTTTTCTGCTTTGCGACAGGTGTCATTGTGAATGCCATCCTCCGATCCACGCACAATGATGGCACAAATCTTGAAGAAGGCCGAGGGCAGCCCGGCGGCTGGTCACCTTTCTTGCGCGGCCAAGAAAGGTAACCCAAAGAAGGCCGCCCCTGGATTCGCGCCCCGTGTTCACGGGGTGCCCCTGTGCTGCCTGCGTCGATGGGGCGACTGCGCAACTCGACCTGGCGAGGCACACAAAACGTGCCTCGCTGCGGGACTCGAACAGTGCTCGTCGACTTCCCCCCAACGAGTCGAGCTGCTCGGCGCGCCTCAAGGGGGAAACCCCTCTAAGGCAAAATCAGTTATGCAATCATGCTGAGTCGAGCCCATTCCCTCAACATTTTTCTAGCCACCACCTGTCATCTTCACTTATGGAAATACAGACCTCTTCCCTATCCGCATCCGAACGCTACAAGCTGCTGGTCGGCCTGGTGTTTCCGCGACCGATTGCGCTGGTCTCGACCCGCAGCGAGAACGGCGTGGCCAACTGCGCGCCCTACTCCTTCTTTAATGCGATCTGCGAGGATCCGATGCTGGTGATCCTGAGTTTCAGCCGGCGCAGCGACGGCAGGATGAAACATTCCCTGACCAATCTGCTGCGCACCGGCGAGTTCGTGGTGAACCTAGTCGACGAAGACGTCGCCAACGGCATGCACGTCTCCAGCAAGGAAGTCGACGAGGACGTGAGCGAATTCTCCGAGGCCGGTTTCACCGAGGCACCATGCCGCGTCGTCGGTCATCCGCGCATCGCCGAGGCGCCGGTGAGTTTCGAATGCAGGCTGTTCAAGCAGGTCGAAGTCGGCCCGGAGCGCGACCTGATAATCGGCGAAATCGTTCACATCCATGCCCGGGACGGTCTCATCGACCCGCGTACCAAGCGCATCGCCGACGAGCGCTACCGCCCCGTCGGGCGGCTCTATGCCAATCGTTACTGCACCACGCGACAGCGCTTCGAATTGCCAGGGCCGTTGCCCCGAGAATGATGGGGATTCGAAAACGCGAACAGGAAAAGGAAAAGAGATTTATCTAATTTGCAGCGCTCAATAGAGGTCCCCTTCGTGGCACCGACGGGGTGAGGTACCAGACATGACCTGACAGGAAGCGACGATTGGCACGCGGCATCGCGGAGTAGTCTTAAAGCTATCTTTTCGCGACCAAAAAGGGAGTTCTAAGCGTCCCATGGATCGCTATTCTATGGACTTGTCTGTGTGGATCAACAGTTTGCGGTGGTCCGACCCCAATCTAGAGCTGAAGAAGGAATTCGATGCCTATGGCGCGGGGGGGCGAACCGCATCCCCACATGATCCAGGCCGGGCTGGACGCGATCCCCTATTCCCATCCTAAGCTCGACGATTGGAGCGAGAACTTCAAGGGCGTTCGCTATTTCCACGCCGCCTCCGGCTTCGAAGTCTCCGGCGCGATCGACGATCTCTGGCAAGGTCGCGGCACCGGCAAACTGATCGCACCACCATTGCGGTCACACCATTGGGGTCAAGTCCTGCAACACAGCATTCACTTGTCGTGTCGCGTTGTTGCCGTTGGTCGAAGACACTGACCACGTTTCAGATAAACAGCTGATCCAGTTCGAGTAGCGTTTCGACACTACTGGTCCCCCATACATTTTTCCCGGC
>JANOGH010000205.1:0-8520 GCA_031414075.1 Betaproteobacteria bacterium
TCCTCTATCAAGATCGCTTCACACGATCACAAGCGTAAGATGTTCAACCACCCTCACACACAAAAATCAGGACATCCCCTTAGCGACCCCGATAAGCCGCTTTGAGCGGCTCACAAACTAAAGCCCCCGGCTCTGCCGGGGGATACTTACTGCCTAGCGCCTCGCCCCTACTGCAAGTCAATCGCATGCTTCTTCAGATCCTCCAGGCCGACGTAGTCGAGCGTGCGTTCGTGCGTGGCGTTGAGGACGACCCGTGGCGCGCAGCCGGCCTGTAACGCTTCGCGCCAACGTGCCGCGCACAGGCACCAGCGGTCGCCGGCTTTCAATCCGGGGAAACCGAAATCCGGCATGGGCGTGCTCAGGTCGTTGCCGCGCGCCACGGAAAATTCCAGGAACGCCTTGGTCATGAGCACACAGACCGAATGCACGCCGTGATCGTCGCGTCCGGTATTGCAGCAACCGTCGCGATAGAAACCGGTCAATGGCTTGCTCCCGCACTCGCCGAGCGGTCCGCCCAGCACATTGCGCGCCGTGTTGCCGCCGGGAGCCTTCGGATCGAAAGGCATTTATCTGGCCCGCACGAACTTCATGGTTCCGCCTTCGCCCGGCAGGTCGAGGAACAGATTCTCCCCCCTGGTGCGCTGCCCGACCGCGGCTTCGAGAGCCTTCAGATAGCGCTCAGAAAACGAACCGGCGGGGCAGGCAACTTTGGTCATGACTGAAATCTTGATGGCGATGGCGCGGCCATCGAGCTTGTAGGCGGCCTGACCGCGATTGCAGTCGGCGCGCACCAGCGCCTTGCCGCCATTCTGCAGGTCCAGCGTGTAGAGTTCCGGCTGGTCCATCGCGATCTTGTCGGCCGAAGAAACCAGGCCTTCCCATCGCCATGAACCGGTGGCGCTCCCCGGGTTGATGATGGTGACTGCCATCGGCGGCGCAGCCGCGGCTCTCGCCTGCCGCAGTTGCAAGCCCTGGCTGCCAAACTGCGCGGCGGACTCCGGGGTCGTCTGCAGGACGTCGCCCTGTCTGACGAAGTGCAGGATGCTCGGCCTGATCGCGACGCCGTCCCTGCGCTCGATGGTGACATCGATCTGTTCGACGGAGACTGGGTTCCAGCGGCCGTCTTCGACAATGGGTGCGCGGTTGTTGCGGTAATCGCTGATCATGCTCATGGTGCCATCGGCTTTCAGCCGCAATTCGATCTTGCGCCCGGGTCCGGTGGCGGCGGGCGCATCGCCGCGATAGATGGCCATCGCCGGGGCGGCGAAGGCGGCGCTGCGCGGCAGCAGCATCCATACCGCACAGGCAATAACTCCAAAAATTGCCAGACGAAACAGATACGAGTGTCGAATCAGCATGGTCGGGATCTGATCGGGAATTCAGGCGAATCTTCGCGCCATAGTCCCTGCATGGCAAGAGGCGGTCAGGTTTTTGCGAGCACGCGCGCGAACACGTCCCGGTCCACGTTCGCGCCACTCAGGACCACGGCCGCTTTCCGGCCGGCAAGTCTTTCGCGCTCCTTCAGCGCCGCCGCAAGGGGTGCAGCACCCGCGCCTTCGGCGACATTGTGCGTTGCCGAGTACATCAGACGCATCGCCTCTTCGACTTCATCGTCGGTCACCTGCACGATCCTGGCGAGGTGGCGCCACAGGATCTCGAGTGCCTCCGGTTCCGGTATGCGGCAGGCCATGCCGTCGGCCACGCGCGTCGTGACCGGATGCTCGACGACGCGGCGCTGCTCGAACGACAACCCGTAGGCGGGCGCGTGCTCGGAGACGACGCCGACGATTTCCGTCCGGTGTCCGAGCGCATTGCGCGCTGCGATCATGCTGCAGACGCCGGAGCCAAGTCCGATGGGGACATAGACGACGTCGAGATCCGGCACTGCCCGCAGCAATTCCAGCGAGTAGGACGCCACACCCTGCACCAGCAGCGGATGGAAGGAGGGCACCATTTGCAACCCGCGCTGCTGCGCGATCCATGAAGCTCGCTCCCGAGCCGCCTGGAAATCCTCTCCATGCTCTATCAGTTCGGCGCCCAGAGCGCGCATCGCAGCATTCTTTCCCACGCTGTTGCCGTGCGGAACCACGATGGTCGAGGCGATCCCGTAGTGGCGGGCGGCGAATGCCACCGACTGGCCATGATTGCCGCGCGTCGCGCTGATGACACCGCCGGCCCTGCCGGTGCGTTGCGAAAAGTCACGGAAGTAAACCAGTCCGCCGCGCAGCTTGAATGCGCCGATGGGGGTGTGGTTTTCGTGCTTGACCCAGGTTTCCGCGCCGACCGCGGTTTTCAGCAGCGGCCAGGCGTATTGCGGCGTCGGGGCCATGGTCTCGTAGACGATCGACGCCGCGGTCTGCAGCGTTTCCAGGGAGGGCAGGAATTCTTTCATTGCGCCATTGTATGCGAGCCACGCGAGATCGCCGCCCGAGTTGCGCGACAGATGCGGTAATGAACCGAGGCAACAGCGGCGGGGACCGCTGGTTTCGACCGAAATGGTCACGCTTCAGCGGGATGTTTTGTGGGCGAAGCTTGCCAGAACCGCGATTCCAGAGGCCGGGAGCAGCCCGGTGGCTGGTTACTTTTTACTCCGGCTAACGCGGCGACCGCGTCAGGGGAATGATTGCGGTGCGCGGCGTTAGCCTGCTCACTTCCGGCCTAGCCCCAGACGGGCCCCACCGCCACCACGACATTGCCTACCGTCTTGCCCTGTTCCACCATCTCATGGGCTTCGGCGATTTTTTCGAATGGCACCCGGAAGGCTATGTTGTGAACCAGGAGATTCTTCTCCAGCAAGCCGGTCAGATCGCGGATCTCCTGCTCCCGGTCCGCTGGACTCAAGTTGTAGACAATGAAAAACCTCATGCCGATGTTCTTCACGATCATCGGGAAGAACGGCACGGTGATGTCGGCGGCATTGCTGCCGTAGACCACGATCTCGCCATCAGGCCGGACGATCTGGTGGTCGAGGTTCATGTTTCCGGCGATGTCGACCTCGATGACCCGGTCCACGCCGTCACCGCCGGTCAATTCCTTCACCCGCGCGACTACGTCTTCGGTCTTGTAGTCGATCGTGGCATCCGCTCCCGCCTCCTTCGCCACCGCGGCCTTTTCGGCGCTGCTGACGGTAGCGAGAATCTGCGCCGCGCCAGCGAGCTTCGCGAACTGGATCGCATAGTGGCCCACCGCCCCGGCGCCGCCGGCAACCAGCACGCGCTTGCCCTGCACGCCGCCATCGACCCGCACCGAGTGGTACGCGGTGAGGGCCGGAATCCCGAGACAGGCGCCCGCCGCCGGATCGGTGCCGGCCGGCAGCGGCACGGCCTGGCGTGCAGGCAGCACCACGTACTCCGCCGCGGTGCCGAACGGCCGCTGCCAGGCCGCGTTCCAGACCCAGACCGCTTCACCCACCCGCTCGCGCGGCACGCCGGGGCCGACTTCGTCGATGATCCCGCTGCCGTCGCTGTGAGGGATGATGCGCGGAAACGCCAGTGTTTTCGTCCGCACGCCGGCCCGGGATTTAACGTCGGAAGGATTGACGCCCGACCACTGCAGATTGACCCGCAACTCACCCGGACCGGGGACCGGGGTGGCGATGTCGATGACTTTCAGCACTTCACGGGCGGGGCCGGTTCGTTCATACACTGCTGCGCGCATAGGGCAGGATCTCCAGATGTTCAATCTCGGGAACGCGATTGTCGCATCCAATAATGCAAGACAGGCGACCAAAGGGGTCGCCTGTTTCGTGATACGCAGTTTCCGGCCTTGGCGGCCGTTCGCCCCGTCACAGTCCGGGAGAAGAATTGATGGGGCCAGAGCCCCATGGCACTACCTTAAGGAACCAGACCTCCTCCCTCATTTGTGGGGGAGAGACTGAGTGGAGCCTGTACAAGATTCCCTCCTCCGCTTGCGGGGGAGGGGTAGGGAGGGGGCAAATGTTGCATAGGCCTGGCGATCATGCCCCCATCCCAACCCCCGCAAGCGAGGGAAGGAGCATATATGGGCGTGCGTGGCTTAAGGTAGTGCCATGAGGGCCAGAGCCGATTTCCAACATTGGCTGGCAAATGAATTGATTCTGACCTCATTAATTCTTTATTTAGTCTTTCTGAGTTTCCAAAGGCCGGGGGCAGCCCGGCGGCTGGTCACCTTTCTTGCGCGGCCAAGAAAGGTAACCGAAAGAAGGCCGCCCCTGGATTCGCGCCCCGTGTTCACGGGGTGCCCCTGTGCTGCCTGCCTCGATGTGGCGACTGCGCAACTCGTCCTGGCGAGGCGCACACATCGTGACCACCCACCTCACCCCAGCCCTCTCCCCCCGCCAGCGGGCGGAGAGGGAGAGTGAAAGGCAATAGGGCAAAAGCAACAGGTGACCAATTGGTCGCCCGTTTTGATTCTCTTGCTTTCAATTTTTTGCCTTTACCTCTCCCTCTCCGCCTCAGGGGGAGAGGGCTGGGGTGAGGTGGTGCGACAGGCGCACAGTGCTCGTCGAAGGCTCCACATCAAGGCGAGCTGCTCGGCGCGCCTCAAGGGGTAAACGGCGTTTCAATCTGGTAGTGCGTCTCTCAAGACGCAAGCTTCCCCTTGATCACTTCACCCGCGAAGTGGCCGGTCGATTCGCCGTTATCCAGCGTCACGACGCCGTTGACGATCGTTGCGCGAATGCCCTCGGCTTTCTGCACCAGCCGCCGCGCGCCGCCGGGCAAGTCGTTCTCGACCGTCGGCAGGCAGGGGCGCACGCGGCCTTCTTCGAAAAGCAGCAGGTCGGCCTTGTAGCCTTCCTTCACGAGGCCGCGGCCTTTCAGCTCGAAGGCTTCTGCATTGTCGTGCGTCAGTTTCTTCACCGCCTGCTCCAGCGTGAAGGCGCCGCGCTTGTCCACCCAGTAGTGCAGCAGGTGCGTTTGCAGCGAGGAGCCCATCTCCTGGGCGACGTGGGCGCCGGAGTCGGAGAAGGTCGCCAGCGTCGCGTCGCACTTCAGCATACTCAGTACTTCTTCGCGTTCTTCGTTGACCACCGGTTGCTGGTAGATCTGGTTCTCGTTCTCGAGCGAAAGGTCGATCATGACTTCCACGGGATGCTTGCCGCTCGCGCGCGCGAGCTCGTTGATCGTCGGGTCGTCCCAATCGACGCCCTTCAACGCGAAGAGGTTGTCGTAGTCCGGCTTGCGCGGGTCAGTCGTGGCCGCGCCGCCACCTTGCATCTTGTTGTCCTTCGGCTTCATCGTCGCTTCCGCAGCGACCAGTTCACGCCTCACTGCCGGATCGCGCAGTCGTTTGCGTTGTTCATCGAGCGGCAGTGAACGGATCTTCTTCCAGGGCGGCAGCACGTCGAAAGGCAGGTAGGACTTCAGCGAGAACATGGCGTTGATCGAACGCGTTGTGCCCTGGCCGAACATGCGCCCGCCAGCGGCGTTGACGTCCTCGATTGCCTTGGTCTGGCTCTGCCAGGACGGCGGGTCTTCGCCCTGTTTGGTCGAGATCAGGCCGAACATGACGGGGCGCCTATAGGTGAGCGCGAAATGCTTCATGCGTGCCAGGAAGGCGTCGTTCACGGCGCGGTCCAGCACATCGGGGCCGGCCTGGAAGATGCCGGCATCGAGTTCGCCCATCGCCGCGACGATGCGTTCGATTTCTTCCCAGGCGGCGATGCGGCTGGCGACCGGCGTGCCGTCGGGTGTCAGGTGCGTATGCGTGCGCGAGGTGGAAAAGCCCATGGCTCCGGCCTTGAGTCCCTCCTGGACCAGGCGGGCCATGCGCTCGATTTCCTCGTCGGTGGCCTTGTCCGTCACCGCGCGCCGGCCCATCACGTACATGCGTATCGCCGAGTGGCCGATGTACATCGCGTGGTTAAGCGCCTTGGGCCGGCGCTCGACCGCGGCCAGGTATTCGGGGAAGGATTCCCAGGTCCAGTCGATGCCGGCGGCCATCGCGTCGGTCGAGATGTCCTCGACATAGGACAGGCTGTTCGCCACCCACTCGCGGTCGGAAGGTTTGCAGGGCGCCAGCGTGAAGCCGCAGTTGCTCATCACCACCGAGGTCACGCCGTGGTAGCACGAGCAGCTTCCCAACGGATCCCACATCACCTGCGCGTCCATGTGCGTGTGGCCGTCGATGAAGCCGGGCGAGACGATCAGCCCGTCGGCGTCGATGGTGCGCCTGGCCGCGTCGGTGATGCGGCCGATTCTGACAATGCGCCCGTTCGAGATGCCGACATCCGCGACGAAGCGCGGCCCGCCCGAACCGTCGACGACGGTTCCGCCTCGTAGCAATAAGTCCAGGGACATGGGGTTACTCCAGCAGTAAATGGGGTCATGCAGTAAATGGGGTCAGAGTCTCATGGCACTACCTTAAGGAACCAGATTCCCTCCCTTGCTTGCGGGGGACAAGGGAACACTTGAAGCGCAGCAGGGCTAGGGTAGGGGCAAATCTTGCAAAATGCACGTCACGCATGCCCCCATCCCCGCCTTCCCCCGCAAGCGAGGGAAGGAGCATGTGAGGGAACGAGCGGCTTAAGGTAGTGCCATGAGACTCTGACCCCATTTACTTGGACCCCATTTACTTGCAGCGCTGGCCGTCTCTAGCGTGATGTTGATGGCGCTTCGCTAAGTCAAGGCGCGAAATAATTTTGACACTGAGCTGACCCCACCCACATCCGGATGAAAGGCTCAGGCTTCACTTCTGTTGGAGAGCATGCTCGATGCGACGGTCCGGGATTAGCCAAAGGAGCGCCACCACTACGTAGAGAGCCAGCGCCAGCCATTGCACCCAGAACGTGGAAGCGATGGCAATCATGTACATCAACAGGGACAGCTTGCCCTTCCAGTCACCCCCGACTGCGGACTTGAGCACCGAAGCTGGGCCCTCGGACGCGATGATGGTTTGCTGCAGCACCCAATATGCAACGGCTGCCATCAGCAGCACCACTCCGTAGAGCGCGGACGGCATGGCAGCGAAGTGGTTCTCGCCCATCCAGCCCGTTGCGAAGGGGAAGAGCGAAAGCCAGAACAGCAAGTGAAGGTTTGCCCATAAGACTGCACCCGAGACTTTCCCGCAAGCATGGAGCATGTGGTGATGGTTGTTCCAGTAGATGCCAACATAGGCGAAGCTCAGCACGTAGCTCAGGAAGACCGGGGCCAGGGGTAGCAATGCCTCGAGGGAGTCACCGTGAGGCACTTTCATCTCGAGCACCATGATGGTGATGATGATTGCGATGACGCCATCACTGAATGCTTCCAGTCGACCCTTACCCATACAACCTCCATGCAAACCGAAGCGATTGCGAATTTGCGACGAATTCTCTCACGGTCCTAATAGACCGCGGGCAGCCCGGCGGCTCAGTAAATGGGGTCAGAGTCGATATTCAACGTTCGCTCGATAATAAATTGACTCTGACCCCATTCACTTTATTTACTTTACTTTATGCATTTATACAGGCCTGACTCCTATAAATTTGGCGCTCCAAAACAATATAGATCTGTTTCATTTTCCCCCGGATCCAAAACGGCTAGCGCATTCTGCACGTTGCGGCCGTTGGTGTACGATCAAGTCACGTCATTACCCAGCCGATTTCAGTGAGAGAGCCGATGGTCGAAAAGCCGCAAACGCAACCACCGGAAGAGCGCCCCTTCGTCGTTCCTTGTGCCCAACTGTCGCTGGACGCCCCCTGGCGCTGGCTGCGACTCGGCTGGCAGGATTTCATGCGCGCGCCGCGCCTGTCGCTGATCTTCGGCATCGTCATCATGCTGGTCAGCGTGGCCGTGTCAGCGCTGGCATGGTCGCTCGGCAGGTTTGCCTTGCTGGCAGCCTTGCTGTCCGGCTTCGTATTCGTGGCCCCGCTGATCGCCGTGGGGCTGTACTGCGTGAGCAGGGAACTCGGCGCCGGGCGCACGCCCTCGTTGCGGCAGTCCTTCGTGCTCGCGCGCCGGGTCGCCGGCCAGGCCGGCATATTTGCGCTGGCGCAACTCGTGATCCTGCTGGTGTGGTCGCGCGCCGGGATGATGCTCAGCGCCTTCTTTCCGGTGGACGCGAACAACACTGCCATGCTGTTCGAGTACCTCGCGTATGGTTCGGCCATAGGGACGGTCTTCGCCGCGCTGACCTTCGCGACCGCGGTCGTGTCGTTACCGATGATTGCCGACCGCGACGTGGACATGATCACCGCCTGCGTTTCCAGTATCAACGCCGTGCTGCGCAACAAGCCGGCAATGTTGCTATGGGCGGTCCTGATCGCCGTACTGACCGCCGTGGGCTTCGCGACGGCCTTCGTCGGCCTCGTCGTCATCATGCCGTGGCTGGCCTATGCGACATGGTACGCATATCGGGAAACGCTGCAGCCGGGCGATTGGCCCATGCTGGATTGAGGGTGGGCGCGCGACGATCCTTCAAACAACAATGGGTAAGATGTTGCGGTGGTCCGACCTCGATCCTCCGCCGATCCGGCGACCGGAGAAATCGTCACGGTAAAGAATTCGCATATCTTGCAACTGCCTGATGATCGGTTCTTCCGAGTTTGCCGGCCTGATGGCG
>JANOGH010000206.1:0-20376 GCA_031414075.1 Betaproteobacteria bacterium
TAAGGCAGAATCAGGATGACGATGTCCGACTGCCGCAGCAGATCGTCCTTGCTGGCGTAGCTGGCCTGGAGTGCATCCTCGATCTTTCGGTCGGCGCGGCTGATGTCCGTATAGAGCACCTTGGTGTCGAATCCGCGCAGGCGTTTGGCGATCGCCTGGCCGATCCTGCCGAAACCGCATACCCCGACCGTGGCGTGGTGCAGATCGTGTCCCAGGAGCTGTTTGAGGTGCGAGCCCTTCCACTGTTTCGCCCGCACCATCCGCTCACCTTCGCTCAAACGGCGCACTGTCGCGAGCGTCAGGCAAAGCGCCATGTCGGCAACGCTGTCGGTGAGCACGCCTGGTGTATTGGTGGCAATCACCCCATGCCGCGTGCAGGCCTCCAGGTCAATGTGATTGAAGCCCACGCTCGCGCTGCACACCGCTTTCAAGCCCGGGCAGCGTGTCAGAAACTCCTCGTCAATGGGATCCGAAGTGGTAATGACCGCGGCATCCATGCCCTGGAGCCGCTCGATAATCGCCTCCCTGTTGAAATCCACCTTCGCCTGGTTTGAGGTCACATCGAAGCTTCTGGCGAGGAATTCGATGGTCTCGTCGAACACTTCACGGGTAACCAGTACTCGTTTTTTCATTTTCCGGGCATCTCCGATTGTTTGTTCCCGGGGAATTCAGGCCCCGCAGGGACCCGCAGCGTATCGCGAAGCCGCCGGAGTCGGCAAGCAACACCCGCTGCGAAGTACCGCGCGGTCCACCGCGGCAGCTCGCAGACTCGCTGGCCCGCTCAGCGGCGCTTCGCGGGTGCCGCCCGGCTGCCAGCCGAGAATGGCAAGCAGCGCGAAGAAGCCTAGCGGATAAGCCACGGCCACGTGCCAACCGTGCCATATCCAGGCGCCGACCGACCTCGATTCCGGAAACAGGTTCGACAATGCCACGCCGGCGGAGGACCCGAACCAGATCATCGAACCACCGAAGCCAACTGCATAGGCCAACATGCCCCAATCATGTCCGCCCTGCTTCAGCGCAAGCGCGGTCAGGGGTATGTTGTCGAACACCGCCGAAAGAAAGCCCAGCCCGAGCGCAGTCTGCCAGGAGGCCGCGGGCAGCGTTTCCACCGGCATCAGCGAAGCGGCCAAGACCAGCGACAGCAGAAATACGCTGCCCCTGATCGCATCCGGCACCTGCTTCCAGGCGGGTTGCCGCAGCGGGACGGTCGCCAGCAACGCGATCCAGATCGCCACGCCTATGAACGGAAAGCGGTCGGCCCATTCCGCGAAACCGACATTGATCGTGACGTTGGCCGCAATCGCGGCCAGCAGCATGAATCCGACGATGCCCAGCCGGACCCAGTCCACTCGCACACCGGCAGGAGGGTCCGGCGCAATGGGTGCATAGCGCTGCTGCTGGCGCGCCGCCACCACGCCGAAAAACAACATCGCCACCGCTGCGGCGACGTAGGCATGCAATACCGAAGCGGGGCTCACGCCAGCGATCCACATCATCGTCGTCGTGGTATCGCCGACCACGCTGCCGGACCCACCGGCATTGGACGCCGCTACGATCGCGACCAGGTAGCCAAGATGGACCCTGCCGCGGAAGACCGCCGAAGCCATGGTGCCGCCGATCACTGCGGCCGCGATGTTGTCCAGAAAGCTGGACAGGAGAAAAACCATGAGCAGCAGTACGAAGCCGCCCTTCCAGTCGTCGGGCAGGAAGCGCGGCAACACCTCTGGCGCGCGACTGTCATGAAAATGCGCGGCCAGCAGCGAAAAACCCACCAGCAGTCCGAACAAGTTGGCGAGCACCACCCATTCGTGGCCGAGATGCGCGATCAGTCCGTCGAGGCCCGGGCCGGCCCTGAAGCCGGTGACCATCAGCTTGTAGGCGACGATCATGGACAGCCCGATTACGGCGACTCTCAGCGTATGGTGATGAAACAGCGCAACGCTGGCCAGCGTCAGGGCGAACAGAATGAATTCGAATGGAATGCCAAGCATAATGGCCTAACCACCCAAGACGATGACATGGACCCTGAAAGGCCCATGGGCACCGAGCACAAGCGTCATCTCGATATCGGCCGTACGCGATGGGCCGGATACGAAGTTCACCTGGCGCGGCAGGACGCCGCGTTCGCGACGCAACAGGTCCCAGCCGTCTTCCATGGTCCGCACGATGCGGGAAGCCGCAACAATGGCTACATGATTTTCCGGCAACAGGCTGGTGGTCGCATGCGTGTGCTCGCCGGAAAGGAGCATCAGCGTGCCGTTCTCGGCCAGTGCGCAAAATGCGCCGGTTATGCCCAGTTTGTCGTCGCCGTGACTGGGACGCGCCTCGATCGCCAGACCGGCACCGGCCCAGTCGAGTTCTGCGAACTCCGGCCAGCATGCGCCGCCGGTCGGCAGGTTTTTCTCTTGCAGATAGGACGCTACCGCTCGCGGTACTTCGGCAAGCGATCCCACCTCGTCCACGGTGGACATCATTGCGATGCAACGCTCCTTGAAGCGTGGGACCGGTTCCCAGTCCATCGTCGGCAACGGTCCGCGCCCGCGAGCGCCCAGTCTTGCCAGGATGGCGTCACGATCTTTTGTGCCGGTCCCGGCTTCGCGGCCATTGGCTTCGCGAATGCGCCTGAGAATGTTGTCGCGCGCGCTCATCGCGTTCCCCGATCTCTATGCCGCGCATACAGTTCGCGAAATGTCCTGCCGCGCGGCGCGGGAAAGTCACGGGCCGCAGTCCATTGCGCGCCTGCCGCCGGCAGTTTGTGCAGCAGTCGATCGCGACCGCCCAGCCATTTGCCGATGCGGGCCGCGAGGCGCGTCACTACGCCATAGACAGTCGGGCGTGCGGCAGTCCACGCCCACAGCCTTAGTCCGAGGCGTTCCGACCAGGGTCGCAGATTCTTCTGTACTTGTTGTTCGCGCAATTTGCGCATCAGGTCGGGCAATGGAATCTTTACCGGACAGACGACACCACACTGGTTGCACAGCGTCGACGCATTCGGCAGGTCGATCGCCTTCTCGATGCCGACATAGGCCGGCGTCAGGATCGAGCCGATCGGCCCGGGATACACCCAGCCATACGCATGCCCGCCGATGTTCTGGTACACCGGGCAGTGATTCATGCAGGCTCCGCAGCGTATGCAGCGCAGCGCCTCGCGAATCTCCGATGCGAGCAACTTGGACCGGCCGGCATCCACGATGATCACATGGAATTCATCGGGGCCATCCTTGTCCCCGGGCCGCTTCGGTCCGGTGGTGAAGGACAGATAGTTGCTGATGGATTGCCCGGTCGCCGACCGGGTCAGAACACGCAACAGCAGCGAAATGTCCTCCAGCGTCGGCACGATCTTCTCGATGCCGGTGATGGCCACATGCACGCGCGGCAGGGTGGTGGTCATGCGGCCGTTGCCCTCGTTGGTGACGATCATCGTCGAGCCGGTTTCGGCGACCAGGAAATTGGCGCCGCTGATCCCCATGTCCGCGTCGAGAAAGTGCGGGCGCAGGATTTCCCGTGCCTCATGGGTCAATGCGGCGATGTCGTCGAGACGCGGACGACCATGTTTTTCCGCGAACAGATCGGCGATTTCATCCTTCGACTTGTGCACCGCCGGGGCAATGATATGCGAGGGCGTCTCGCCGAACTGCTGAATGATGTACTCGCCGAGGTCGGTCTCGCGCACGTCGAGTCCGGCCGCCTCCAGCGCGTGGTTAAGGTTGGTCTCCTCGCCGAGCATCGACTTCGACTTGATGATCTTGCGCACGTTGTGCTTGCGCGCAATTTCGATCGCCAGTTCATTGACCTGCTGTGGCGTTTCCGCCCAGTGCACGATGGTGCCGGCGGCTGTGGCCTTTTTCTCCCACTCTTCCAGCAGCAGATCCATGTGCTGAAGGCCGAAGTCACGAATGCGCGCAGCCGCCTCGCGGAACTCTTCGTAATTGTCCAGCTCCAGGATGGAGCGGGAGCGCGCCACCACGAGCTTGCCCTTGGCGTTGTGCAACGCCTTCTGTAACTTCGGATCGGCGAGCTTCCGGCTGGCGGCCTGTTTGAACTGATTCGATGAAACCTGCATCTCTTCTCTCCCGGCTTTAGTCCGCAGTCCTGCGGTCCAGGTCCTGAACCGGATCGGTCATGCCGGCGAGAATTTCCGCGACGTGCAGCACGCGGATGTTCTTGTCGCCGCGGCGACGCAATCTGCCTTCGATGTTCAACATGCAGCCAAGATCGCCCAGCACGAGCGCATCGACCTGCGTAGACTGCACGTCCTCGCATTTGAGGTCGGCAATGCGCGAGGAGATCTCGCCGTATTTCACGGCGAATGTGCCGCCGAAACCGCAGCACTGTTCCGGTTGCTGCATCTCCCTGAGACTCAATCCCGCCACTTTCGAAAGCAGGGCGCGCGGCTGCGTCTTGACGTTCATCTCACGCAGTCCGGAACAGGAATCGTGATAGGTGACCGAACCGCTGAACTGACCCGGTACGCTGTTCATGCGTGCAACGTTCACCAGAAAATCCGTGAGTTCGTAGGTCTTGCGCGCCACGGCCTCGACTTCCCGGGTCAACTCGGGAAACTCGGCGAGCAACTCGGGATAGTGGGCGCGGATCATGCCGCCGCAGGAGCCCGAAGGCACGACGATGTAGTCGCAGCCGGCAAATTCCTTGAGCATTTTTTTCGCGAGGGCCTGCGCTGCCTTGCGGTCGCCGGAGTTGTATCCGGGCTGTCCGCAACAGGTCTGGTTCACCGGCACGATGACCTCATAGCCAGTTGATTCGAGCAATTTCAGGGAGGCGAAACCGATGCTTGGCCGCATCAAGTCCACCAGACAGG
Source organism: Betaproteobacteria bacterium (assembly GCA_031414075.1). Lineage (GTDB taxonomy): Bacteria > Pseudomonadota > Gammaproteobacteria > Burkholderiales > JACQAP01 > JACQAP01. The sequence continues at coordinate 4,823 of JANOGH010000206.1, forward strand.
TTACGAACAGACCAACTTTCATTTGTTGTCTTTTTCCAGAATCTTCACCGCGAAGGCGTAAGGGAAACGCAGGCTACCCGACGAAGCACCGGCTTAAGGCGCAGCGCAGCAGGGCGCGAATCATAGCATGGGGGTTTTTAGGCCCGGCCGCGGTTGTGGACAGCCGTTTCAGCATGTAAAATTGCGGCGTCGCACAAACTTCCGAGAGCGGAAAAATAGTGGCCGAAGCCAATGGCAAGACCTCGATTCAGGTCATCGAGCGCATGATGGACCTGCTCGATGCGCTGGCGCGCAACGAAGAGCCGGTCAATCTCAAGCGCCTCGCCAATTCCACCAGCCTGCACCCTTCGACCGCGCATCGGATTCTGAACATGATGGTGCAGTTCCGGATGGTGGACCGGATCGAACCGGGCACTTACCGGCTCGGCATACGCCTGCTCGAACTCGGCAATCTGGTGAAATCGCGCATCAACCTGCGACAGGAAGCGCTGCCATTCATGCGTCGCCTGCACCAGGAACTGCACGAGACAATCAACCTCTCCGTGCGCCAGGGCGACGAGATGGTCTATGTCGAAAGATTGCTGTCCGACCGTACCGCCATGCGTGTGGTACACCTGATCGGCGCGCGTGCGCCCTTGCACATTACTGCGGCCGGCAAAATCTTCCTGTTGGAAGACGGACCGGAAAAATGCCGGGAGTATGCGCAGCGCACGGGACTCGAGGTATTCACCAAGAACACCATCCGCGATCTGGCGGCGCTGAACAAAGAACTCGATCGGGTTCGCAAGCTGGGCTATGCCCTCGACAATGAGGAGGCCGAGAATGGCGTGTCATGCATCGGCGCCGGCATCCACGACGACGAAGGTCGCCTGGTTGCGGGATTGTCGCTTTCAGCACCGTCCAACCGGATAGAGAAAGTCTGGTGTTCGAGGGTCAAACAGAGTGCGGAAGAGATCTCGCGCGCACTCGGTCTCTTGCCGGGCGCAAGGGCAGCTTGAAGGAAGTCGGTCGGGAATGCGGCCGGATCAGCCGGAAATACGCAGTACGTCTGCCTCGATCCAGCGCTTGATCCGATTGGCATCGGCGATTCTGGAAAGTTTTCCCCAGGAATCGAGCAATACGATGATCACCGGCTTGTCGGCGATCATCGCCTGCATCACCAGACATCGTCCCGCCTCGCTGATGTAGCCGGTCTTGGACAAGCCGATGTCCCACTGGCTGCTCTTGATGAGCCGGTTGGAATTGACATACGACAAAAAGCGATGACGGCGCCTGCCCTCGGATTCGATCTTGAACGAATCGGACGTCGTATATTCGCGAATGAGCGGATAGACGTGCGCGGCCGCCACCATTTTGGCGAGATCTTCGGCGGTCGATACGTTATCGGGAGCCAGGCCGGTCGGATCCTCGAAATGGCTGTTTACCATCCCCAATTGGGCGGCTTTCTGATTCATCGCGTCGACAAATGCCTCGGTGCCGCCGGGAAAGTTGCGCGCGAGTGCCGCGGCGGCACGATTCTCCGAAGCCATCAGCGCCAGTTTCAGCATCTCGGCGCGCATCAACGTCGTTCCGACCTGCAACTTGGAACGTGAGCCTTTCTTGCGATCAACGTCGGTCTTGTCGATGTCGATGGATTCCAGCAGCGGCAAGCCTGAATCGAGTACCACCATCGCCGTCATCAGCTTGGTAATCGATGCGATTGGCAGAACCTGGTCGACATTCTTGGCGAACAGTGGCTCCCCGGAATCCTGGGCAAGCACCAGAACCGCGCCGGATCGGAGCCGCAAGGCGACCGGTTTGGCGGAGAAATGGGATTGCTTGACCCCCGTTTGAACAATGCCGCCCGCCGCAAGGGCCGGCAGGCCACAGGCAGCGAGGTAAAGACACAGGAAGCCAAGGATTGCTTTCATTTGAAGTTCGCCCCGAAACTTACGCTCTATAATTTTTTTGATCACAAATCCCGACCTACGATACAGCACCAGCGGGATTTCCTGCGGCTATCGCGAGACCGCGGTGGCCACGGTCAATACGGCAAGAAACATATCAAGAATAAAGTAAAAAATCAAGGACTAAGGTGAGACTATCAATAAGTCCTTTAACTTCAATGCCTGGCGCATTCATTCGTTGCGTATTTCTTATTGGAATACCATGCAACCACCGGTGAGTACATGCAAGTCTTGAGCCACGTGCTTCAGGCGACGCCCACAGCAAGCTGCGCTAATTCTCCAGCTCTTTCCTCCTCCTGTTGCAAGGCCCACATGTGGGCATATGGTCCGGCCTGCGCGAGAAGATCGCGATGCGTTCCGCGTTCAATGATGCGCCCCGACTCCATGACGAGAATCTGGTCGGCGTCTATGATGGTCGACAAGCGATGGGCGATCGTTAGCGTGGTGCGGCTGGCGGAGATGCGCTTCAGTTCGGCCTGGATGGCTTTCTCAGATTTCGAATCGAGGGCAGAGGTCGCCTCATCGAAAATCAGGATCTTCGGATTTTTGAGCAGGGCGCGGGCAATGGCAACACGCTGCTTTTCGCCGCCGGAGAGCTTCAGGCCGCGCTCGCCCACCATAGCCTCGTAACCGTCGGGCAGGGATTCGATCAAGTCATGAATATGCGCGGAACGCGCCGCATCCATGACCTGATCGCGCGTCGCCAGCGGATCGCCGTAGGCAATGTTGTAATAGATCGTATCGTTGAACAGCACGGTGTCTTGCGGAACAATCCCGATCGCCGCACGCAGGCTCTTTTGCGTGATGTCACGGATATCGACGCCGTTGATCGTAATGCGCCCGCGGCTCACATCGTAAAAACGGAACAACAGTCGTGCGAGAGTAGATTTTCCCGATCCGCTCGCACCCACCACGGCAACCGTATGCCCGGCAGGAATCTCGAAGCTGACCTCGTGCAAGATCGTGCGGCGCGGCTCGTAACTGAAATCCACGTTGTCGAATCTCACGGCCGGCAGAGCCGGCGCGAGAGCAGTCGCATGCGGAGAATCCTGCACTTCGCGGTTCTCCGCCAGCAGCCGGAACATCTTGTCCATGTCGACCAGTGATTGCTTGATTTCCCGGTAGACCATACCCAGGAAATTGAGCGGAATGTACAACTGGATCAGCAGGCCGTTGACCAGCACCAGATCGCCGAGCGTGAGCTTCTGGCCCACCACGCCCTGTGCCGCCAGAATCATCAGCGCCGTCACCGCGAGGGCGATGACGAAGCTCTGGCCGATGTTCAGCGCGCCGAGCGAGGCCTCGTTCTTCACGTCGGCGGATTCGTATTTCTGCAGACTTTCGTCGTAACGGCGCGCCTCGAATTCCTCGTTGTTGAAGTACTTCACCGTCTCATAATTCAGCAAACTGTCGATCGCGCGCGTATTGGCCTTGGCATCGAGTTCGTTGGCGCGGCGGCGGATATCCATGCGCCACTCGGTTACCGAGACTGTGAAGCCCAGGTAGATCACGACCGCGGCCATGGTGATCGCCATGAAGCGCCAGTCGAACTTGGCAAGCAATACGAACGCAACCAGGCCGAATTCGATGATGACCGGAATGATCGAAAACAGCATGTAGCTCAGCAGCGTCGAGATCCCGCGCGTGCCGCGTTCGATGTCGCGAGACACCCCGCCGGTCTGGCGGTCAAGATGGAAACGCAGGCTCAGACTGTGCAGATGCCGGAATACCTGTAGCGCAACGCGGCGGATGGCGCGCTTCGCGACGCGCACGAATACGATGTCGCGCAATTCGGCGAACAGCGTCGTGGAAAGTCGCAACAAGCCGTAGATCGCCAGCAGCGCGAACGGCAGCACCAGCACCGCCTGCTTCGAATCCAGGGAGTCGATGATTTCCTTCATGACCAACGGGACACCCACATTGGCCAGCTTCGCGGCCGTGAGGCAAAGCAATGCCGCTGCCACCCGCCACTTGAATTCCAGGAGGTAGGGCAGCAAAGTGCGTATCGTTTGCCAGTCGTTACGACGCCAGACGGCAGCGTCTGGGGACCGCGGAGCGGGAGCAGGTTTGTTCAAGGCAACTTGCGGGAAATGCCGAAACCGAAACGGTTCCGATACGGGAAGTGTAATACGGCTGTGACCCCTGTCGAAATGGCAGTATGCGGCATGGGCAGTTCAAACTCTACCCATTGATACTGTATATTGATTCAACTTTGGCCCGGCGCCGCGGCCGCGCTGCCTGAGGGGTGTTGCCGGTTTGGATCCGCCTGCACTAATTCGCATACTGGGAGTCAATACTTGATCATGGGTGCCGTTGCTCGCTGGATATCCGGTTTGCTGGTCGTCTTCGTCTTATTGCTCGCCGCTTACACCTGGTTGGTACTGAGTTGGAGCTATTCGGTCGGCGAGCGCGCAGGCTACGTGCAGAAATTGTCGAAAAAGGGCTGGATCTGCAAGACCTGGGAAGGCGAGCTTGCGCTGGTGACCATGCCGGGCACGGTAGGGGAGAAGTTCTTCTTCAGCGTGCGCAATGAGGCGACCGCGGAACAGATCAACCGCTCCATCGGGCACCGTGTCTCCCTGGAATACGAAGAGCACATCGGCGTGCCGTCGAGCTGCTTCGGCGAAACCAGCCACTACATCACCGGCGTCAAAATCATCGAGGAACCGGTCCCGCTTCCTCCCGTGCCGGTGCAACCCCCCGCTCCACAATCATCGCCCGCGCCGGCGAAGCAGTAAGAGTCGCGGCCTGAAGCCGGAGAAAAACGGGTGCGTTCAAAGGATATCGCGCGCCCGTCCGTAACGCGAAATGCCGGTTAGCGTACGCAACATCCCGTAAGCCATCCACGTCATCAGACGTGTCGCCAGACCCATCTTCACCCCGTACTCGCGCGCAACCGGCTTGGCGCCGGTTGCAATGGCTGCCTGCAGGCTCTCGCGCAAATCACTCGCGAAGGCCTGATCTTCCACGACCACGTTGGCCTCACGCGCCAGCAACAGGCTGAACGGATCGATGTTGGACGATCCGACCGTCGCCCAGCGGCCGTCGATGACCGCAACCTTCGCATGCAGGAAACTGCGCTGATACACGTGAATTTCCACGCCGGCGTCGAGCAATTGATGAAACAGGGCGCGCGTGGCGTAGTGCACCAGAAAATACTCAACGCGCCCCTGCAACAGGAGGACCACACGCACTCCACGACCTGATGCTGCGCACAAGGCGAGCCGAAAGCGCTTGCCTGGAAGGAAGTAGGCATTGGCGATCACGACTTCGGATTTTGCACTGCTGATCGCCGCGAGGTAGGCTTGCTCGATGTCGTGGCGATGCCGGAAATTGTCGCGCACCAGAAAGGCTGCCCGCCGGTCGCCGGCCGGCAGCGCGTCCAGCCGCGGACCGATCGGCGGCGCCCCGCGTCGGCGCATGTTGGTCCAGGCTGCGCGCATCCACACGGCGCGCACTGCCGCGTACATGTCCACGAGCAGTGGGCCCTGCACGCGCACCGCATAGTCGAAACGCGGATGATCCGTTCCTCCGGCATCAATATCGTCGATGATGTTGATGCCACCGCAGAATCCGACCTTCCGATCGATCACGGCAAGCTTGCGGTGCAGTCGCCGCAAGCGCGTGCGCTTGAATTTGAACAACGAGCGCTCGGGACGAAACACCAGCGATTGCACACCCGCTTCCAGCAACCGCGGTTGCAGGTTCCGCGCAAACAGGCGGGAACCGAAGCCGTCGACCAGAAGGCAAACAGTTACGCCGCGATGCGCCGCGCGAATAAGCGCTTGGGTGATCTTGTCGCCTGTCGCATCCGCTTCGAATATGTAGGTCTCAAGATAAATTTCGCTTGCCGCCGCATCTAATTCGCGCTCGAGCATTTGAAAATACTGTTCGCCGTTACTCAGCAGATCGATGCTGTTGCCGTCGCGAAACCTCATACCTTCCTGATAAGCCGCGCCGACAGCGCGATGTGATCGGACACCCTTGACCAGGCGCGGCCGCGATGGGCACGAGCCAGTTCGATTGAAAATCCGCGAACATAAATTCGGTCGAGATGCAGCATGGGAAGAATGGCCGGATAACTTCGCGCGGGGCGACCCGATGTGGTCTCGAACACCTCGGAGACGTTCAGCGAATCCGCGAGCGCATCACTGGCATGCCGGCGCCAATCGTTGAAATCACCGGCGATGACCAACGGGGCATCCGCCGGCACCAGCTTCTCGATGCGATCCTTCATCAGCGTGATCTGCTTCCTCCGCCAATGCCCGAGCAGTCCCAGGTGCACATTGATGCAGTGGAGCGTATGCGGCCAGCCAGGTACTGCGATTTCACAATGCAGCAATCCGCGGTGTTCGCTGTCGTGCATGGAAATGTCTTCGTTGTCCCAACGGGCGATCGGATACTTGCTGAGGATGGCGTTGCCATGATGCCCGCCATCGTAGATTGCGTTCTTGCCGTAGGCAAAATCGTTCCAGATGGAATCGGCGAGGAATTCGTATTGCGGCGCCGCCGGCCAGTTGTGATGACGCGCGGAATGCTTCTCGTGCAGACCCTGCACTTCCTGCAGGAATACCACGTCGGCTCCGATGCCGCGCAGCCTCTCGCGCAGGTCATGGACAGACATGCGCCGTTTGAACTGAGAGAACCCTTTGTGGATGTTGTAGGTAACGACCTGGAGTTTTTTCATTTTTTTGGTCTTTTGTTGCGTCGAAAGCCATCCCCACAAGAAGACAGTTCATGTTACAGCAGCGCCAGACCGTCGCCTTACCTGCCGGCCGGCACGGGCTTGTGCCGCCGCGTTTTCTCGATTTCGCGAACCATCGCGCTGAAGCGTCGTTCCACCGTGCTGCGCATCATCAGCGTGCCAATCAAGGGCGGGACAACGAAATCCGGCGTGAATTTTCCCTCATAGCGCAATCGCAGTCCGGCGTCCCGGGCTTCCAGATGGTAAACACCATGCATCTCCTTGAAGTCGCCGGAGATCGCGTTCGAAACGATCCGCTCATAGGGATACTCCTCGATCGCCAAGCGCACGCGCATCGGAAACGTAAAGAACAGCAGGCTGGCTTCACCGCGCTGCTCGATCACGACGCTGGAACCGTCGCGCGACACTACCCGGCTTTCCCGCATGCCAGGAATGAACTCCGCGAGCCGGTCGTAGTCTGTGAGTACCTTCCATGCGTCGGCCACATCAGCTTCGATTTCGGCAACGGCCTCGACCTCGAAGCTGTCGCCGTGACGCGTGGTCTGGACGCTGATATCGGCCGAGTGGACCGCTGCCGGCCATGCCAGCAGAAAAAGCCAGAGTGCGGAAACCATTGTCCGGCGGTGGTCAGTTGAAGCCAACACGCTGCCGGCAATTTCCGGCCGTCTCCCCTGTCGGCTGAAATCAGCGCACAAAAACCTCACCATACTGTGACAAGCTGGCGCGTGAAATATTGCATCAGGCTGCCGCGCGCGCGAATTCCGGCAGCGTGCGCAGTACCTTGGCATTGCTCCACGAAAAAACTTTCTCTGCTGCCAGGTCATGCGGCATCCAGACGTAGGCAAGATGCTCGCGCGGTGAAAGCCTGACCGGGACCGGGTCCGGCACACACAATCCGAACACATGCTCGGTATTGCGCGTAACGCCAGGTGCGTAGCGCCAGCGCCATTCTGCATAGATCTCGAACTCGTTCTGCAGGTTCCAGTCGGCCAGCACGCCGGCCTGCGCATCGAGTCCCGTCTCCTCCGCGACCTCCCGAACCGCGGTCTGGTGCAAAGTCTCGCCTTCGTCCTGACTGCCGGTCACCGACTGCCAGAATCCCGGGCGATCCGCGCGTTCGATCAGCAGCACTTGCAGGTCTGGCGTGTGAATCACCACCAATACCGAAACCGGGATCTTGAACTTCACAATACTTCACCGCTCCAGTTCTTCACCGCAAAGGCGCAAAGACGCAAAGGGAACGCAAAGGAAAGCGAAACCAGACAGCTCGTAAAAGCACACGGCGGTACACGGAGAGAATATCGGCCCGGTTTTGCCATCAGCTTTTTGCCGATTTTGCATTTCTCTGCGTTTCCTTTGCGCCTTTGCGCCTTTGCGGTTAGGTCGCCTTCGATGCCTCGCTTTGCCGCAAACGGATGTGCAGTTCGCGCAATTGCTTCTCGTCCACCGGACCGGGCGCCTTGCACATCAGATCCTGCGCACGCTGGGTCTTCGGAAACGCGATCACGTCTCGTATCGAATCGGCGCCGGCCATCATGGTTACGATACGGTCAAGGCCGAAGGCCAGACCACCGTGCGGCGGCGCGCCAAACTGGAGCGCATCGAGCAGGAATCCGAATTTCTGTTTCGCCTCTTCCGGCCCGATATTCAGCGCACTGAACACCTTGGACTGGATGTCCTGGCGATGAATACGCACCGAACCGCCGCCGATTTCCCAGCCGTTGAGCACCATGTCGTAGGCCTTGGCCAGCGCCTTGCCCGGATCGCTGTCGAGAAAGGTGGCGTGGCCATCCATCGGGCTGGTGAAGGGGTGATGCAGCGCGTCCCAGCGCTTCTCATCCTCGTTCCAGTCGAACATCGGAAAGTCGACCACCCACAGCGGCCGCCAGGCCTTCTCGGCGTAACCTTTCTCGTGTCCGATCTTCACACGAAGCGCGCCGAGCGCATCGTTGACCACCTTGGCCTTGTCGGCGCCGAAGAAGATCAAGTCGCCGTCCTTCGCACCCGAACGCTGGACTATCGCCTTGAGCGCTTCGTCCGACAGATTCTTGACGATCGGCGACTGCAGGCCCTCGCGCCCCCTGGCTGCTGCGTTGATCTTGATGTAAGCAAGGCCCTTGGCGCCGTAAATGGCCACGAATTCGGTATAGCTGTCGATCTCGCCGCGGGTAAGCGTGCCACCTCCGGGGATCAGCAGGCCGGCCACCCGGCCGTTCGGCGCATTGGCCGCAGCCGAAAACACCTTGAAGTCCACCGCCTTCATGACGTCGGTGAGTTCTGTGAACTGCAGCGGCACGCGCAGGTCCGGTTTGTCTGATCCATACTTGAACATCGCTTCGGCAAACGTGACGCGTGGAAACGGATCGGGCAGGTCGATCTGCAGCACTTCCTTGAACAGGCCGCGGATCATCGCCTCCATCAGCGCCGTGATCTCCGCCACGCCCAGGAAAGAGGTTTCAATATCGATCTGCGTGAATTCCGGCTGCCTGTCGGCGCGCAGATCTTCGTCGCGGAAACATTTCGTGATCTGGTAATAGCGGTCGAAGCCAGCGACCATCAGCAACTGCTTGAACAGTTGCGGCGACTGCGGCAACGCGAAGAACTCTCCCGCATGCACCCGGCTGGGCACCAGGTAGTCGCGCGCGCCCTCGGGTGTGGACTTGGTGAGCATCGGCGTCTCGATGTCGATGAACCCCTGCGCGTCGAGAAAACGCCGCACCGCCATCGCCACTTTGTAGCGCAATCGCAGGTTTTTCTGCATCTGCGGCCGGCGCAGGTCGAGGTAGCGGTATTCCAGCCGCACCATTTCAGAGAGATTCTCGTCGTCCATCTGGAACGGCGGGGTGGCAGACGTGTTCAGGATTTCGATCGAGCGGGCCAGCACCTCGATCTCGCCTGAAACCAGGTTCGGGTTGACCGTGCCCGCCGGACGGCGACGCACCAGTCCGGTGACTTGCACGACGAATTCGTTGCGGATCTTTTCCGCGGTGGCGAACGTGGCGGCGTTGTCGGGATCGCACACCACCTGGACCAGGCCTTCGCGATCGCGCAGGTCGATAAAGATCACGCCGCCATGATCACGGCGGCGATGCACCCATCCGTAAAGAGTGACGCTCTGGTCGAGGTGACGGGAGGAAACGAGGCCACTGTATTCGGTGCGCATAAACTTAAAAATAGAGGATGACGTTCATTGTTGACAGGAGGCGCCTTCGTCGCACGGCGCGCAGCCTACGTCCGGTGAACGTCGGCGGATCGATTTTCCGGAGGCACCACACCCATCGAGATGATGTACTTCAGTGCCTCATCCACGTTCATGTCGAGCTCGATCACGTCGGCTCTCGGCATCATCAGGAAAAATCCGGACGTCGGATTCGGCGTGGTGGGGACATAGACGCTGACATATTCACCGGTCAGATGATTGGCCACATCTCCGCCGGGCTGTCCGGTCAGGAAGGCGATGGTCCACGATCCCTGTCGCGGGTATTGCACCAGCAGCGCCTTGCGGAACGCCTGGCCGGAAGACGAGAACAAGGTATCGGAAACCTGCTTGACGCTGGAATAGAGCGACTTGACGACCGGAATCCGGTTCAACAAAGATTCCCAGACCTTCACCAGGCGCTGGCCGATGATATTGGCGCCCAGCATTCCAGTGAGGAGCACCACGACCAGCGTCAACAGCACGCCCAGTCCCGGAATGTTGAAGCCCAGCCACGCGCGCGGTTGCCAGTCGGCGGGCAACAGCAGTAGCGTCTGGTCCAGCGTGCCGACCAGGAAACTCAGCACCCAGACCGTGATGACCAGCGGGACCCAGATCAACAATCCCGTGATGAGATATTTTTTCACTGGCCGGCGGGACTTGCCCCTGCGCTGCTGGCGGGCACATCGGATTTCGCTTCTTCCTTGGGCTTAGTGTCGCCCTTGGCTTTGTTGTCGCCCTTGGCCTTGTTGTCGTCCGCAGCCTTGCTCTCGCTCTTGACCTTGCCCTCGTCCCCGGCCTTGCCATCGACCTTGGGACTGCCGTCGTCTTTTTCACTGCCGGGTTTGGCGGATTTCGATCCGCCCTTGAAATCGGTCGCGTACCAGCCGCTGCCCTTCAATTGAAAGCCCGCCGCACTCATGAGCTTACTCAAAGTGGACTTCCCGCAAGCAGGACATTCTCTCAACGGCGCATCCGACAGCTTCTGAAGGACTTCCTTCTTGTGTCCGCAACTGGTGCACTTGTATTCGTAAATGGGCATGTTATCCCTCGCAAAAACAACGGAAATTATACCGTATCGAGGCGCTCCCCACGCTTGGATAGGGGCACTGTGGCGCATCGCAAGGTTCGATCGAGGCTCCGTGCCGGCCGTTATAATCCTCGCATCGATCTCCTTGTCCGACGCTGCACGCATGAATGTCCCGCGACCGCTCTGGCCTTATCCACGCATCGTTGCCCATCGCGGCGGTGGCCTGCTCGCACCCGAAAACACCCTGGCGGGCATTCGTCTGGCCCGCAATCTGGGCTTCCTCGGCGTCGAATTCGACGTCAAATTGACCGCGGACGGCATTCCGGTGCTGATGCACGACGATACGCTGGCGCGCACGACCGACGGCTCGGGTGCGGTGGCTCAAACCCGTTACAAGGAGATCGCCAGACTCGATGCAGGCGGCTGGTTCGGCAATGAATTCAGCGGCGAGCCTGTACCGAGTTTCGCCGCTGCCTCCGCGCTTTGCCGCGAGGCAGGGGTCTGGGCCAATATCGAAATCAAGCCCAGTCCCGGACAGGAACGGGAGACGGGCGAAGCGGTGGCGCGCATGACAAGACTGCTTTGGACCGGCGCACAACCGCTGCCTCTGTTGTCGTCGTTCTCTGCCTTGGCGCTGGAAGCCGCCGCGGTCGAGTCGCCGGAGTTGCCGCGTGCCCTGCTGGTCGTCGACACGCAGCCGAACTGGCAGGCACAACTGGAGCGTCTACAGTGCGTCGCCCTGCACGTGAGCCATCGACATCTCAGTCCGGCGCTGGTCAGGGCCGTGCACGATTCCGGCCGCGGCGTACTGACTTATACGGTCAACGATTCGGAAACGGCGCTCGACCTGCTGGGATGGGGTGTGGATGCGTTGGTAACCGATCAGTTGGACGTCATCACGCCCAACTTCGCTTAAGTTGCATCTCTGAGTTTCTACAGACTTCCAGTTCAAAAGCGTTCACGCGCACCGGCTGAAAATCTAGGCCGCGGAGCGCACTGCCTCCGGCGAACGCAATGCCGCCATCAGGTCCGCCTGCTTCGCCTTGGCAATACCGAGGTTGCGTTCCTTGACGTGGCCGTATCCGCGGATCTCTTCCGGAATCGAAGCGATTTTCACCGCGAGCGCGTGGTTGTCGCTGCTCAACTTGCCGACGAGTTCCCCGATCGTCGCTTCGTATTCGACAATCAACTGGCGTTCCATGCGCCGCTCCTGCGTATAACCGAAAATGTCGAATGCGGTGCCACGCAAACCGCGCAACTTTGCCAGCAGCTTGAACGCCGTGAATACCCAGGTGCCGTACTCCGCTTTGCGCAGTTCACCCGTCCCGGGATCGCGCTTGGCCAACAGTGGCGGCGCCAGATGGAAGTGAAGCTTGTAGTCGCCTTCGAACTGGGATTTTATTTTCTGCATGAAAGCCGGATCGGCGTACAGCCGCGCGACTTCGTATTCGTCCTTGTAGGCGAGCAGCTTGAAGTAGTAGCGCGCGACCGCTTCGGAAAGTCCCGTCAGCCCCTTGGTACGGGACGCCTCCGCCTGCTTCACCCGTTCCACCAGGTTCTGGTATTTTTCGGCGTAGGCCGCATTCTGATAGCCGGTCAGGAAGTCCACGCGCCGCGCCACGATTTCTTCGAGAGTGCGGGAAATGTCCGTCGTCGCCCCAACATCGGCTTTCGGCGTGATGAGGCGTTCTATCGCGGCGAGATCGACCGCGGCTCGGCGACCCCACAGGAACGCGGCCTGATTCATTTTTACCGCGGTGCCGTTCAGCTCGATCGCCTTGTTGATCGCTTCGGAAGAAACCGGCACCAGGCCCTTCTGCAAGGCGTACCCAAGCATGAATAGATTGGTCGCAATCGAATCGCCCATCAACGCGGTGGCGACGCGCGTCGCATCCACGAATTCGGCATTGCCTTCGCCCACGCCTTTGGTGATGGTCCGCTTGAGCGACTGCGCCGGGAACTGCATGTTCGCGTTGCGGGTGAACTCTCCGGTCATCTGCTGGTGCGTGTTCACGACCATGCGCGAACCTTCACTCACTGTGTCCATGGTTTTCTGGCTCGCCGAAACCACGAAATCGCAGCCCAGCACCAGCTTCGCCCCGCCCGAGCCGAGCCGCACTGTCCTGATGTCTTCCGGCTTGGCTGCGATCTGCAGATGGCTCCACACCGCGCCCCCCTTCTGCGCCAGGCCGGCCATGTCGAGGGCGCCGAAACCCTTGTTCTCCAGGTGCGCCGCCATGCCGACGATCGCACCGATGGTCACCACGCCGGTCCCGCCGACGCCGGTGACCATGATGCCGTAGGGCTGATCGAGCTTCGGCATCTGCGGTTCGGGCACCGCGGCGAACAGCGTCTCGACGTTCTGTCCGGCCGGCGAGCTCTTGCCTTTGCGCACGCCACCGCCGTGCACGGTGACGAAGCTGGGGCAGAAGCCCTTCACGCAGGAATAATCCTTGTTGCATGACGACTGGTCGATCATGCGCTTGCGGCCGAACTCGGTTTCCAGCGGCAATATGGATACGCAGTTCGACTTGACGCCGCAGTCGCCGCAACCTTCGCATACCAGATCGTTGATGAATGCGCGCTTGGCCGGATCGGGATACTGATTGCGCTTGCGCCGGCGGCGCTTTTCAGCGGCGCAGGTCTGGTCGTAGATGATGACCGACAGGCCCGCAATTTCGCGGAACTCGCGCTGCACCTGGTCGTAGTCATCGCGGTGATGGACGGTGACGCCCGGCGCCCACTCCACGTCGGACGGATATTTCTCCGGCTCGTCGGTGACCACCGCGATTTTCTTCGCGCCTTCGCCATGCACCTGCAGCGTGATCTGCGGCACCGTGAGCGGGCCGTCGACAGGCTGGCCGCCGGTCATCGCCACCGCATCGTTGTAGAGGATCTTGTAAGTGACATTCACGCCCGAAGCGGCAGCAGCGCGCACCGCCAGCAGCCCGGAATGGTAATAGGTCCCATCGCCGATGTTCTGGAACATGTGCGACGTGTTGACAAATGGGGCTTCGCCGACCCAGCTTGCGCCCTCACCGCCCATCTGCGTGTAGCCGGCGGTGCTGCGGTCCATGAATTGCGCCATGAAGTGACAGCCGATGCCTGCCAGCGCGCGCGAACCCTCCGGCACCCGAGTGCCGGTATTGTGCGGACAGCCGGAACAGAAATACGGCGTTCGATCCATCGCCGGCTGCTCCGCTACCCGCGCTTCCAGCCGTTCCTGCTCGGCCACGCGCGCGGCTAGTTGCGCGTCGCTGATGCGCGCAAGCAACCGGCGTCCGATCGCTACCGCGATCTCATTGGGATCGAGCGCGGCGTTGGAGCGAAACAGGATTGTCCCGACTTCATCGCGCTTGCCGATGACTTCCGGTGCGTCCACCTTGCCGTAGAGGACTTCCTTCAGTTGTGGCTCGATCAGCCCACGCTTTTCCTCCACGACGATGATTTTCTCGAGGCCTGCGGCAAATTTCGTGACGCCGCTCGGTTCGAGTGGCCAAGTCATGCCGATCTTGTAGATGCGAAGCCCCAGTCGTGCCGCTTCGGCGTCGTCGATGCCGAGATACTGCAGCGCCTGGCGCACATCCATATAGGACTTGCCGCAGGTGGCGATGCCCAGCTTCGCATGCGGCGAATCCATGACGACCTGGTCGAACCTGTTGGCCAGCGCAAACGCCTTGGCGGCCTCCAGCTTGTGCGTATGCAGCCGCGCTTCCTGCTCGAGCGGCCCATCCGGCCAGCGGATGTTCAGCCCGCCTGCCGGCATTTTGAAATCGGTGGGCACGACGATACGCACGCGCGCCGCGTCGACGTTGACTGAAGCGCTCGCGTCGATCGTGTCTTTCATGCATTTCAAACCGACCCAGCAACCCGAGTAGCGCGACAGCGCCCAGCCATACAGGCCGTAATCCAGCAGTTCCTGCACGCCGGCGGGATTCAGGATCGGCATCATCGCATCCACCATCGCAAACTCGCTCTGGTGCGCGGTCGTTGATGATTCGCAGGTATGGTCGTCGCCCATCAGGCAGATCACGCCACCGAGCGGCGCGGAACCGGCCAGGTTGCCGTGGCGGAAGGCATCGCCGGTGCGGTCCACGCCCGGACCCTTGCCGTACCAGATGGCGTAGACGCCGTCGTACTTGTTGTCGCCGTCGAAGTGCGCCTGCTGCGTGCCCCAACAGGCCGTCGCCGCCAGATCTTCGTTGACTCCCGGCTGGAATACGATGTTATGCGCCGTGAGATGTTTGCCGGCGGCCCACAGCTGCTGGTCGTATCCGCCGAGCGGCGATCCGCGGTAACCCGAAATGTAGCAACCGGAGGTGGTGCCGGCGGCGCGGTCGCGCAGGTGCTGGATGATCGGCAACCGCACCAGTGCCTGGGTGCCGGTGATGAAAACACGTCCCGACTGCAACGTGTATTTGTCGTCGAGCGCAACGCTGGACAGGGTCATGGCATTAGTCTCTTCATGGGCATTTGCGGGCCATCCCGACGCTTTCGGATCAGAAAGGAATGTCGTCCTCGATGTCGTCGAAACCGCCGCCCTTGCCGGCTCCTGCAGCCTTCTTCGCGGGAGCAGGAGCAGCGGTAGCGGTGGAACGCGGGGCAGCATCGTCTTCCGGCGGCGCCATGCGCTCTGATCCGCCCGAGCGCGAGCCGAGCATTTGCATGCGGTCGGCG
>JANOGH010000207.1:0-3011 GCA_031414075.1 Betaproteobacteria bacterium
GTCGGTGTCAACACCGGCCTGATCTCCAATGAAGTAGCACCCTTCGGCGGCGTCAAGCAGAGCGGAATTGGCCGCGAAGGCTCGAAGTACGGGATCGAGGAGTATCTGGAGATCAAATACCTGTGTATCGGTATTTGATTCGTGAATGCCGTGAATGCCGTGAATGTCGTGAATGCCGTAAGGTACTAAAGCCTCCCGTTACGATATTCACGACATTCACGGAATCGACATGCCATTCAACCAACCCGCCCCCGAACTCGGTAACCAATACTCCGACGACCGCGTCCTGCGCTCTTATCTCGCGCGGGTGCTGCCGGCCGGGATGCTGGCGGCGATCGAGCGCGAACTGGTCGAGTTGGGGGAGCTGGCAGGTGGCGAGCTGTACCATTTCCAGATTGCGGACCGCCTGAACGAGCCCGTGCATACGCCATGGGACGCGTGGGGCAACCGCATTGATCACATCGAAGTGTCACCGCTGTGGAAGCGGGCGGAGCGGCTCGCCGCCGAAAGAGGGATGATCGCGACGGCCTACGAGCGGCGCAACGGCAGGCACTCGCGCATTCATCAGTTCGCGCTGGTTCACCTGTTCACGCCGGCCACCGATGTCTACAGTTGTCCGCTGGCGATGACCGACGGCGCTGCGCGCGCCCTGGTTGCATCCACCAACAAGCAACTCATCGAACGCGCAATGCCACATCTGACTTCGCGCGATCCGGCGCAGTTCTGGACCAGCGGGCAGTGGATGACGGAGAGTACCGGCGGCTCCGACGTGGGTCTGAGCGAAACTACGGCGAAGCGGGAGGGTTCACGATGGCGGCTTTATGGCCGCAAGTGGTTTACGTCTGCGGCGACTTCTCAGATGGCGCTGACCTTGGCCAGGCCCGAGGGCAATCCCGGCGGCGGCAAAGGCCTTGCCTTGTTTTATGTGGAAACGCGCAATGCCGGCGGGCAGCTCGATAACATTCTCGTTCACCGGCTCAAGGACAAGTTCGGCACGCGCAAGGTGCCGACAGCGGAACTCACGCTGAATGGCACGCCCGCATTGACGGTTGCCGGCGAAGCGGATGGTGTGCGCAACATCGCGCCCATGCTGAACGTCACGCGCACTTGGAACAGCGTCAGCGCGGTTTCCTACATGCGCCGCGGCCTCGCGCTGGCGCGCGACTACGCTAAAAAGCGCGTTGCTTTCGGCGCGCCGCTGGCCGAGAAGCCGTTGCATGTCGATACGCTGGCCGGCTTGCAGGCGGAGTACGAGGCCGGTTTTCATCTCGCTTTCTCTGCCGTCGAGTTGCTCGGCCGCGACGAGACCGACGGGCTCGATGCCGCAGGCAAGGACCTGATGCGGCTGCTGACCCCCATCGCAAAACTCGTCACCGGCAAACAGTCGGTAGCCGTTTTGTCGGAAGTCCTGGAAGGTTTCGGCGGGGCAGGTTATGTCGAAGACACCGGACTGCCGGCGCTGCTGCGCGACGCGCAGGTGTTCCCGATCTGGGAAGGCACCACCAACGTGTTGTCGCTGGATGTTCTGCGCGCACTGCAGTCCGGTAGTGCGCTGACTGCACTACAGATCGAGATCGAGACGTTGGTTTCAGGCGTGCGCGACGTGCGATTGCTGGAATGTGCGAAGCCGGCGCAGGCGGCGCTGCGACATGCGCAGCAATGGGTCGGAAATGCGTCGGGCGACCCTCTGGAAGCAGGCGCGCGGCGCTTTGCCATGACCCTGGGTCGTGCCTTTGCATTGCTCCTGCTCTGTCGCCATGCGCAATGGTCGCTCGACCACGAAAAAGACCAGCGCGCGCTATTTGCCGCCGAGCGCTTTGCACGCAACGGGGTCGATGTAATGACTTCGGAAGATGTCGACGCGTCTTCGGTACTGGCGAACGACAGCAAGCCGTGAATGTCGTGAAGGGCCGTGAATATCGTGAATGTCGTGAAGCGAGAAGACGTGAATGTTGTAAAAGTACATTCGGGCCTTAGCGCCCTGCGCAGTTACGATATTCACGACATTTATGGGCGCAGCCCGGTATCCCGTGGACACGGCCCTTCACGGTATTCACGGTTTCTTCGGCAGAGCGTGAAGAGCCAAGCGGAAATCCGCCGCCGACTGCGCGACCTTTGCCGTCGTATCGCCCGGTTTGTACAGCGCCGATCCGAGCCCGAAACCGTCGGCCCCCGCTTCCCAGTATTCCTTCATGTTATTCGGGCCAATGCCACCCACCGGCAACACCGGTACTTCTTTCGGCAGCACGGCGCGCAACGCCTTGAGCACTTTCGGAGGATTGGCCTCGGCGGGGAAGAGCTTGATGGCGTCGGCCCCGGCCTCGATCATGCGAAAACCTTCGGTGGCCGTGGCGAAGCCGGGCACCACGTAGAGGTCGCGACGCTTGGCGGCCTCGACGATGCGCTCGTCCGCATGCGGCATCACGATAATTCTGCCGCCGGCATCGGCGACCTTCTGCACCTGCTCCCATTGCGTTACCGTTCCCGCGCCGATCAGCACTTTGTCGCCGAAGCGTTTCGACAGCCTGATGATGCTGGCGAAAGGTTCGGGAGAATTCAATGGAACTTCGACGATACAAAAACCGGCTTCCACCAGAATCTCGCCAACGTCGAGCGCCTCCGTGGGCTTGATGCCCCGCAGGATGGCGACGAGCGGCCAGCGCTTGAGCCAGACGGAAAGGGTTTCGGTTTTCATGCTTGGTTTTTCAGGCTTTCAACTCGTTCACCGCAGAGGCGCAGAGAACGCAGAGGAAAAAAAAGTACGAGGGAAAGCAAACTGGTATTAAAAGCGGCGTAACTGCTCACGGACCTGTACTGCCAACTTTAGCTGCGGTGGATCATTAGCCAATGCATGGTTCTAACACGAGAATATTCTTTGCTCTTGCCTTTCCTCTGCGTCCTAAAAGGGTACTCCGACGTGCTACGCACGTAGGGTATCTGCGTCCTCTGCGGTTAATGCGTTTATGATCCTCATTTGTTAAGGCGGGACGCCAGCCGGAACAGTCCAGTGG
>JANOGH010000208.1:0-4679 GCA_031414075.1 Betaproteobacteria bacterium
GTGCTGCTGCATGGCTGGCCGCAGACCTCGCACATGTGGCGCGACATCATCCCCGGGCTGGCCGCGCGGTACCGCGTGGTTGCGCCGGACCTGCGCGGCCTGGGCGATTCGTCGCGGCCGGCGAGCGGCTACGACAAGAAGACGGTGGCCAACGATGTGTGGCGGTTGATGCACGATGTGCTGGGCGAGAAGCGGATGTTCGTCGTCGGCCACGACTGGGGTGGCCCGGTGGCGTACTCGTTCGCCGCGCAGCATCGCGACGCCGTGCGCCGAATGGCGATCTTCGACGTGCCGGTGCCGGGCGACGGCACGCCGGTGATGTTCAATAACCGCTGGCACCACGGCTTCCACTGGGAGGCGGACATGCCGGAAGAACTTACCGCCGGGCGTGAGCACATCTATCTCGGCTTCTTCTACAGGGTGTGGGGCGCGCGGCCGGAAGCGATTCCGCCCGAAGCGCAGGCCGAGTACCTGCGCTGCTACCGCCAGCCGGGGGCGATGCACGCCGGGTTCAACTATTACCGCGCCACGCCGCAGGACGTGAAGGACAACGAGGTCTTCCTCGCGCAGGGCAAACTGGACATGCCAATCCTCTGCTACGGCGGGGACAAGGGCCGTGGCCGCGGCATGCTCGCCATCGAATCCTGGCGGCGCGTGGCCAGCAACGTGCGAGGCGGCGTCGCCGAGGGCTGCGGACACTGGATTCCGGAAGAGCGTCCCGAGTGGACGGTGCAGCAGATCCTCGACTTCTTCGGCGAGGAAGGCTGAAGCGCCATTGGACGTGGCGGAGCCGAGCGGGTCACGGGACCGAGCGGGTCAGGCTTCGTATGTTGCACAAATGATGCAATGTCTCAAGTCTGACGCTAGTTCAAATCGCGTTCATGTAGCGAGATTCTGGCTGACAGGGAAAGCACCTGGACGGCCCTACCGGAAACGCTGCGCCATCTCGCGTGTTTTTGCCGCCAGCTCTTCGTTTGTCGCCTTCCCGGTTGAGACGGCGAACGAGCCGACAATCTTTCCGCCCCTCTTCTCGATGCGCTCGCTCATCTTCTTGAGCGCACCTGAAGCATCGTGGCCTCCCATCGTCATAAACAAGATCACTTCCTTGCCCGTGAAGTCGGCCTTGGCGATGAAAGTGTTTATCGGCGTCGAAGGACTCCCTGCCCATACGGGAGAGCCGACAAAGACCCGGTCGTATTCCTGAAGACTGGTGTCGATGGGCTTGATCGCGGACTCCGCGCCGCGCATCGCCGCAAATCCGCCGGTAATCATGAACCACCAGTTGGCCGAAGGTTTCTCGACGTCTTCCACCCGCCTTATGTCCGCGCCGAGTTCTTTCGCCAGCGCCTGCGCCACCACGTCCGTGTTTCCGGTCAACGAGTAGTACACGACGAGCATTTTCATGGTCCCTGGTCCTTGCGTGCCGGCGGTTTGTGCGGAGGACGCCCCTGAGATGAGACTACACAGCAGAGCGACCCATATCCGTTTCATGTTTCCTCCGATGACGATCCTGGTCAGCAGACGTTCCGGTGAGCGGCAGCTTTCCAGCACGGAGACAGGCTGGAGACGACCCCAAGGGAGCATGGGGTCAGGCCTTGCCTTTTGCCTCCCCTCTCGTCAGCTAGAGTCGGACCACGCCACGTTTCTGATTCCCTGATTCAAGGAACCAACTGGGTCTACCATCGAAATCATGCGGCATCTCACGCAGTCAGTTTCGCAGTCCGTTGAGATCGTACAGAGACTCGAGCAGCGGCGGAGGCGTCAAATCGCCAAACCAACGTTTGTAGATCTTCAATACCTCGCCGCCGAGATAGAGGTTGGCGAGCACGCTGTTCACGGCGAATTTGAAGTCCGCATCGTTGCGGCGCAGCGGCAGACCGTAGGGTTGGTACATGAACTGATAGTCGGCGAGCAGAAGTTGGTCCGGATCGGCCGCGTTGCGGGCAAAACTGGCCAGGATCATGCGATCGCCCGCGAGGGCGTCGACGTCACCTTGCTCGAGGGCCTCCATTCCTTCTTGCCGGTCTTTCACTAACACAAGCTGCGTGGTGACTTTTCCGCCCGCCCGGGCTTGGGTGAGAAGCGCCTCGCGGAGCGCCTTTTCCGTGGTGGTGTCTTTGAACACGGCAATCTTTTTGCCGGCGAGGTCCGCGTTCGTCTCGATGCGCTGGCCGCGCCTGGCGAGGAAGGTGCCGCTATCGATCCATGTCATCGCGCTGAAATCCACCAATTTCAACCGCGAGAGCGTAATGGCCGAGGCCCCGCACTCCAAGTCTATTGTTCCATTGGCCACCAACTCGAATCGGTTGGTCATGGTCACCTCGATCCATTCGATGTCCAGCGCCACCACACTGTATTCATTGCGGATGCCGGATACCACCCGATGGCACAGGTCGATCGAGTAGCCCTTGGGTTTGCCATCTGCACCGGCGGACGAGAACGGCGGTAGATCCTTCTGGTAGCCGAGCCGGATCACCCGGTTATCGATGATCTTCTTGATGGTGCCAGTTGGCTCATCGGCTAGCACTAGCGAAGCCGTCAATCCGATCGCCACTGCGGCAATGAACGAAACGTGTTTCAGCATTCCCATATCCGTGCGCGAACCTCAAAAGGAGCCATTAATCTAACACGGGGACGTCGAGATGATGCGGAAGGAAGGGTGAAGCTCCGCCGCTGGGGAGGAGCGGGGGGAGGAGGGTCAGGCTTGGCATTTTGCATATAACGCAAGATAGCAAGCCGGAACCTTCACCTTTTCGCGTGGTAAGTCCTACTTCTTAATTGGCCATTGCGATCGGGGCGTTGCAGACCGTTGCCACGACGCGTTCGTAGCCGGTTCCGGCTTCAGGGCGGAAGAAGGCCGGACCGCCTTGCATGCCGTCGGCCCACACGGTGGCGCCGGTGCCGAGCGCATCGGCATGCAGGGTCCACTGCTGATAGGTCACGGCGCCGGCCATGCAGTCAACGGCCAGCAACATGAAGCGGGACTTGTGATCGTAAAAACCATGACCCATGTCCCTCGTGTCGGCGAAGTTCTCGAGGATGCGAACCTGCAGGAGGTTGTCCGTATCCTTGATGATGCTTTGAGAGTCGACGAAGACTTGCTCCTCAGCCGAGGACAACACCATGTTCCAGTCAGCAGCGACGGAATTGAACGAAGCCGCGACGATGGAAGCGGCAAATAGAGATTTGAACTTGGTCATTGCGATACTCCTTTTGAGATCCGCTGACCGAAAGGGATCGGTCGGCGCCCGGCTAATAAAAAGCCGATTGGTGCAGTGCCATATCTTCCTCTTATTGTGAAGGAAAGATATAGAGCAAATTGAATTGGTGCTATGCAATAAATACGCTGAATGCGGTCACAGGACTGAAATGAAGGATCGGGTCAACCTGGACTGGGTTGGATGCGGCGAGGAAGCACAGGGAAAGCACAGAGAAGCACAGGGTCAGGCCTTGCCTTTTTCCTCCCCTCTCGCAAGGAAAACAAGGATGGAGGGTGCGGACTTGCATTAACGTTTTCCGCACTGACGCGCGAGAACGTAGGCCGGCGTCGCGCCGCACGACGATTTACACTGACCTGCCCATGAACCCCCGCTGCGTATCCCCGAAGAATGATGAAGACACTTTTTTCCCTTGAAGGCCGCATCGCGCTCGTCACCGGAGGCTCGCGCGGCATCGGCAGGATGATCGCCGAGGGTTTCCTCGAATACGGCGCGAAGGTCTACATTTCCGCGCGCAAGGCCGAGGCGTGCGATGCCACCGCCGAGGAGCTCTCGGCCAAGGGGAGCACGTGCATCTCGCTGCCGCACGATATCTCGAGCGTCGAGGGATGCCGTGCGCTCGCGGAGGACATCCGCCGTCGCGAGCCGCAACTGAATATCCTGGTGAACAACGCGGGCGCGGCCTGGGCCGCGGACTTCGACGAATTTCCCGAGCACGGCTGGGACAAGGTGATGAACCTCAACGTCAAGTCGCCGTTCTTCCTCACGCAGGCGCTGCACGGCGCGCTCAAGGCCGGGGGCGAGCGACGAGCGCCCGGCCAAGGTGATCAACATCGCGTCCATCGACGGCATCCGTCTCAATCCGCTCGAGACATACTCCTACCACGCGTCCAAGGCAGCCTTGATCTACCTCACGCGCCGCATGGCCGCGAAGCTGGTAGCCGACCGCATCGTGGTCTCGGCGATCGCGCCGGGCCCGTTTTCTTCGGAGATGAACCGCGCGGCTCGAGATCATGCAGACGAGGTCTCTGCGCGCACACCGTTAGGCCGTATTGGCCGCGACGAAGACATGGCCGGCGCCGCAATTTACCTGGCTTCACGCGCGGGCGATTACGTGGTGGGCGACACGATCGCGGTGGATGGCGGCATCGCCTATGCCAATCTCAGCCCGGGACCGAGCTGACGTTTGGCGCTGAGGTGCTCCCTCGAGTTCGCGATGAACGGAACGAATGGTTCAGGTCTGCAGTGTGCATAAGGACCTATAGGCAGGTGGCTAAAGGAGTTCCACGCGAATTAAATTAGAATAGGTTGGATCAGAATCCATTTGTTGATTTACCGCCCGATGAACCCCCGCCCCCACGCCACCTCCAAACTCCTCGTCGAAACCGACCGCGCGATCGTGACGGAGTGGCGCTTCGCGCCCGGAGCGGAGACGGGATGGCACAGACATGACCACGACTA
>JANOGH010000209.1:0-2565 GCA_031414075.1 Betaproteobacteria bacterium
TCGCTTGGAACCGGAGCCGCCGGTGTCTATCCGGTGATCCGTCAGGATGCCGGCTTCGCGCTTGCGGGTGCGCGCGTGAACGAGTTGCTGGTCCAGACATGTAATGTCAACTTCGCACAATTCGGCCCGCAGGACCGAATCGCGGTGATGACCCAGATGATCGGCGTTTCTGTCCTCGCGATCCGCGCTGACTATAAGCAAATGCCGTGTTACCGCATCTGGTGCGATCCGACTTTCGCCGTTTATTTCTGGGAGACGGTTGCAGAAATCGCCGGGGAACTGGGTGGCGGTGTCGTCGGTGCCCACAGTTTGTCCGGGTAGGCGCGCAGGATGGCTTTAACAAACTCACCAACGGGAGCATTGAACGCAATGTCACCTCAATCCGCAAAAAAGTATCTGAAGGACAACAAGGTCAAGTACATTCTTGCGCAATTCGTGGACATCCACGGTGCTGCCAAGGCCAAGGCTGTGCCGGTCGAACACCTCGACATGATCCTGAACGAGGGCGCCGGTTTTGCCGGATTCGCGTTGTGGGGGTTCGGCATGGGGCCGCATGGTCCTGACTATATGGCGGTCGGCGATCCGTCCACGCTGTCGGTGATCCCGTGGATGCCGGGTTTTGCACGCATGGCCTGCTATGGCCACGTCAACGGCGCGCCCTATCGATATTGTTCGCGCGTGGTGTTGAAGCGTCAGCTCGATGCGCTCGCGAAGCGCGGGCTTACCCTGTACACCGGCATAGAGCCGGAGTTCATGCTGCTCAAGCGCGCCGGTGATGGAAGCCTCGGTCCGGCGGACGACACCGACCTGCTGGAAAAACCCTGCTACGACTACAAAGGCCTTGCCCGCTCCGTGCCTTTCCTCGAAGCCATGGTGGATGCATTGCGAGCCGTCGGCGTCGATGTCTATCAGATCGATCACGAAGACGCCAACGGCCAGTTCGAGGTGAACTACACCTACGGCGACGCGCTGAGTTCCGCCGACCGGCTGGTGCTCGTGAAAATGGCAGCCTCGGAGATCGCCCGGTCGATGGGCATGATCGCGACTTTCATGCCGAAGCCGTTCTCCGACCGCACCGGGACGGGGGCGCATTTTCACATCTCGATCGGCAACAGCAAGGTCAGGAACCTGTTCCATGACGACAAGGACAAGAACGGCCTGGGCCTGTCGACGATGGCGTACCACTTCATGGGTGGGGTGTTGGCGCATGCGAAAGCGCTGACGGCGATCGTTGCGCCGACCATCAACTCTTACAAACGCCTGGTGGTGGGGCGCGCGCTGTCGGGCGCAACCTGGGCGCCTGCCTACATCACATACGGGAACAACAACCGGACCGCGTGCGTGCGCGTGCCTTACGGCAGGCTGGAACTTCGCCTGCCCGACGGGGCCGCCAATCCTTATCTCGCCAGCGCAGCGATCCTCGCTGCAGGCATGGATGGCGTCGATCGCAAGCTCGATCCCGGCAAGCCGATCAACGAGAACCTTTACGAGTGGTCGCCGGAGAAGCTAAAGCGCGCGGGAATCGGCCTGTTGCCGCAAAGCCTCAAGGAAGCGCTGGACGAGTTCGAGAAGGACAAAGTATTGCGGGCCGCCCTCGGCGAGGACCTCTCCCGGGAGTTCGTCACGCTGAAGCGCATGGAATGGGTGGAGTATTCGCGCCACGTTTCCGAATGGGAACGCGAGCGCTACGTCGAGTTTTTCTGATCGAGTGGAAAGTCAAAATCTTCACCACAGAGGCGCAGAGGGCGCAGAGGAAACGCAAAGGAAAACACGGCAATCCGGAGTGAACCCCGACACTGGGCGACGATGGTGAACAGTGGCCAGCTCTATAAGTTTTTACCCAATTTGTTTATTGTTTTCTCTGCGTACTCTGTGCTTCTGTGGTGAAATTTAATTTATTTTATGAGGTAAGCATCATGTGTGGAATCGTGGGATTGCTGCTCAAGAAACCGGAGCTGCGCGAGCAGCTCGGTCAACTGGCGATGCCGATGCTGATCGGCATGACCGAGCGCGGGCCGGATTCGGCTGGACTCGCTGTATTCACCGAACAACTGCCCGGCGCCCAACGCAAGTACAGCCTCTACGCGCCGGATTGGGAATACGATTGGGCAGGATTCGAAAGCGTGTTCATCAGCAATTTCGGCAGCGGGGCTGCGATTGCGATCAGGGGCAATCATGCCGTGCTGAGCTGCAGCGAGCCGGTGGACAAAGTGCGACCCTGGGTCAGGCAGGCGTTTCCCCAGTTGCATCTGCTCGCGGCAGGACGCCTGATGGATATCTACAAGGACGTGGGAAGTCCTGCCGATGTTGCCGCGCGCTATCAGTTCGGAAAGCTCACCGGGTCTCATCTGGTCGCGCATACGCGCATGGCGACCGAGTCGGCGGTCACGCCGGACCGCGCGCATCCCTTCACGGCCGGCGAGGATTTCTGCCTGGTGCACAACGGATCGCTGTCGAATCCCTACCAGATCCGGCGCCGGCTCGAGCCGCTCGGCATCGGTTTCGATACCGACAACGATACCGAGGCCGCGTGCCGCTATTTCGAATGGCGCATGCGCGAGGGCG
>JANOGH010000210.1:0-3732 GCA_031414075.1 Betaproteobacteria bacterium
CGATCGACTTGATCGGCGCAAGTCCGCTGCCGCCGGCGATACATAACATCGGACCGGCATGTTGCGCGCGCAGATAGGACGTGCCGAGCGGACCGGACACCTTGACCAGATCGCCGGATTTGAGAGACAGCGCCATGCGACGGCTCACCGAGTTTGCGGCCGGCATGATGCGAATGTGGAATTCGAGGCGTTTTTCGTCCGGTCGATTGGCCATGGAATAGTCGCGGGCGAGCCCAAGCGCGACCGGAAATTCGAGACGGGCGAACTGCCCGGCGGAAAACGCGAATGGCCCGCCGGCGACGATGTCCATCCTGAGCCTGAGCAGGTCATGCGTAAGCGCTGCCAGGTCAACGACCTTGCAGCGCATGACGCGCGAGGGATGCACGACAAAATCCTCGGCGTCGAGCCGCCGCACGACCACGTCGCTCCAGACCTGCGAGCGACACGCGAGCACGATGCCGCGGCTGCGCTCCTCGGCGGACAGCGCATGCTCGGAATACTCGAGTTCCATGATGTCGCCGGATACGAGCTCGCATCGACAGGTGCCGCAGTTGCCGGCCTGGCAACTGTAGGCAAAACCGACGCCGTGCGCGAGCAAGGCGTCGAGCACGGTCTGGCCTTCCTCGGCGGGGGCGGACTGGTTCAGGTCGGCGACGGTGACGGTTACGCTCACGGCATTGACCGGCTGGCAGGGTTGGGGCCGATGGTCTATTATCGACGACAAGTATGGGAAGCAAACTGTTGGAAGTCAAACAATCGGGCGCGCGCGGCCGGGCCATCCGCAGCGTAGCCCGCATGACGCCCGATCTCGGCGTGCTGCCCGGCCTGATCGGCTATCAGTTGCGGCTCGCGCAGCGCGCGATCTTCGCCGATTTTGCCGACACCGTCGGCGAAAGCGGCATCTCGCCCGGGCTGTTTGGCGTCCTCGTGGTCATCGGGGAAAATCCCGGACTGACCCAGCAGGCGCTGGCCAACGCGGCTCATCTGGATCGCTCCACGGTCGTTACCGTGATCGATAAACTGGAAGACCGCGGCCTGGTGGAACGCCGGGCCGCCGATCGGCGCAGCAATGGCCTGTTCCTGGCGGATAAAGGTGCCGCCCTGCTGCGCGCGTTGAAACGCAAAGTGGCCCAGCATGAACGTCGGGTCGTCCAGGACCTTTCTGCGCGCGAGCGTGCCCAACTGGTTGCATTGCTCCAGCGCATCCTTCCGCAACGGCGATAACCGGGAGAAGTCGTGGCACGCAAATCCGCAACCCGCAAGAAGCTTTTCCGTCATCGCCGCAAGGCGCCTGGCCTGCCTCCCGGTTCGTTGGTGTACACCGGTGACAGGCAATCACCGATGCCCCGCGTCACCATGCTCGATTACGACGAGCACAGAGTCGTGGAGAAGGAACTCGTGCGGGTGGACGACTGCATCCCGTTCAAGGACGCCCAGACGGTCACCTGGATCAATGCGGACAGCGTCACCGAACCCGGACTGCTGGAGAATTTCGGCCGCGTCATGGGCTTTCATGCGCTGATGCTGGAAGACATCCTCAACACCGACCAGCGGCCCAAATTCGAGGATTACGGCAGTTACATTTACATCGTGGTGAAGATGCTCGACTACGATGCGACGAAGGGCGAGATCGAAATCGAGCAGCTATCCTTGATAGTCGGTCCGAACTATGTGATTTCGCTCCAGGAGCGCGTGGGCGATTTTTTCGATCCGCTGCGCGAGCGCGTCCGCAAATCGCTGGGACGCGTGCGCAAGCTGGGCGCCGACTATCTCGCCTACGCGATACTCGACATCATCGCGGACCACTATTTCGTGGTGCTGGAGAAGCTGGGCGAGAAAATCGAGCAACTGGAAGAGATCGTGATCACCAATCCCGGGCAGGGAACGGTGCGCGCCGTCCACGCCATCAAGCGCGAAATGATTTTCGTGCGCAAGTCAGTCTGGCCGCTGCGCGAGGTCGTGACCAGCCTGCAGCGCTCCGAATCGGCTCTCATCCGCGAATCGAATGCGGCCTACTTCCGCGATCTGCACGATCACATCCTGCAGGTCACCGATGGCTTAGACACATTCCGGGACCTCTTGAACGGGATGCTCGATTCCTATTATTCGACGATCACCACGCGCACCAACAGCGTGATGAAAGTGCTGACGCTGTTTTCGGCGATTTTCATGCCGCTTACTTTCATCACCGGTATTTTCGGGATGAATTTCCGCAATTTCCCGGAGCTCGAATGGCGCTACGGCTTTGAGGGCTCGCTGACCCTGATGGCGATCGTCATTATCAGCATGGTCGTCATTTTCAAATGGAAGAAGTGGCTGTAGGGAACCTCTGAACAGGTCCTGATTTGTCATTCCCGCGAAGCTTGTCCTCGAATGAATCTATCGGGGAGCGGGAATCCATGGTTTGTAAAGAAAACTGGCTCCCCGCTTTCGCGGGGAATACGCGTGTTCAGAAACTCCCGAGGGATGAGGGGCTAGGGAAAATACCATACTGGCGCCGCCACCAAGGCCTCGGTTCAATCCGTTTCGGAGACCGGGGCACGCCCGCGTTTCACCGTTGAGCGTGTGCGTTTTCCCGCGATGCGGCGCTCCTTCGACGCTCGCGTCGGACGCGTCGGGATGCGCTTCTTCGGCCTTACCGACGCAGCGCGCAGCAAATCCGCCAGCCGTGCCAGCGCATCGCGCCGGTTTGCTTCCTGCGTGCGAAACCGTCCGGCATCGATCACCAGCACGTCCTCCCCGCTTACGCGCCGGCCGGCAATGCGGCGCAATCGCGTTTTCACTTCGGCGGCAAGCGAGCGGCTGGCGCCGATGTCGAAGCGCAGTTCGACCGCGGTCGACACCTTGTTGACATTCTGCCCGCCCGGGCCCGAGGCACGCACATGGCGGAACTGCAGTTCTGTCTCCGGTATCGGGAAATGACGCAACACAGCGCTCGCTCGATTGCGGCGTAATGGACCGCGATAGGGATATTCTGCCATCAGCGACGAACGCGCGATTATGCGGCAGCGCAACACGCGATTACGCGCAATTTGCCCAGACTCTGGAGCCGGGGGAAATTGTCCGGGCGTGCTTGCAATCGAAAATGATGAGGGCTACATTCGTGGTGGGCTCCCTTATGAACGAAGCTTGAACAAGTTCTCAATAAACAGGCGGCGTCAACGGGTCAATCGGGTTTCGAAAAGTTGTGCCCAATCCACCAATAATTATGAACACGAACGGGAGAGAGTTATGAAACGTTTGGCTTATGGATGTATCGCGACGGCATTTTCGGTGGGGCTGCTTGCTGCGGGAAGCTCCTTCGCCACGGATGTCGACGCCGAGCGCCTGCTCAACGCAGACAAGGAGCCGGGCAACTGGATGAGCTATCACGGCTCCTACAAGTCCTGGCACTACAGTGCACTCGATCAAATCACCAACAAGAACGTCGGAAAGCTCAAAGAGGCATGGTCGCATGTCGCTTCGCGCGCCAACCGGGGGCTGCAGGGCCATCCGCTGGCGATCGACGGCATCCTGTACTACAGCAGCCCGTACAACCAGATCTATGCGCTGGACGGCGCCACCGGCCAGATGATCTGGACTTACAAGCAAAAGCTCAATGAGGACCTGGTCGCGCGGCAGACACACTCGCCGTACAACCGCGGTCTTGCAGCCGGCTATGGCCAACTGTACATGGGCACGCTCGACGGCAAGCTGGCCGCGATCGACATGAAGACCGGCAAGCTGAGCTGG
>JANOGH010000211.1:0-1898 GCA_031414075.1 Betaproteobacteria bacterium
GGCGTCTTCGGGCGCCCATCTGTTTTTCTATCCTGCCTACGTCACTCAATCTGTTCTCACCGCAGAGGCACAGAGGACGCAGAGAAAACATGAAAATTCATGCCCAGGCATATCTTTAGTGTCGGGGGACATGTCCACCGCGCATCCGACTTTTTTGGTGTTCCTCTGTGCCCTCTGCGCCTCTGTGGTGAGTTCCTGTCGGATCCGAAGGATCTTTTTATCAGGCAAGAAGGGCGGAATCGATCGATAATGTCGGCCTTGGCCCGCCGAGCATCGAAGCATCATGGACCTGCAGGAATTCACGCTGAGCACAGCCCAGGATTCGCCGCCGGCAGGGTTGATTCCCGCGCTGGAGGCGCTGTGGTATCTGCGCAAAGGCAACTGGGATCGCGCCCACGCGATCGTGCAGGAACATGAGGACGACAACGCGTACGCGTTGGTGCACGCGCACCTGCATCGCATTGAAGGCGACCTTGCCAACGCGGGCTATTGGTATCGCCGTGCCGGAAAGAAGACGGCTGACACTGCACTGGAAGAGGAATGGAAGTCGCTGGTCGCGCGCTTCCTTCAGGAGAACGTTTCATGAGCAAGCTCGACATCCGCTTCGAACCCGCGACGCACTCGGCGCCCCCGACGCTGCCGAGCCCGCTGGGTTTCGGGCGGCACTTCACTGCGCGCATGTTTACGCAGCATTACACGTCCGGAAGGGGCTGGCACGACGCGGTTATCGGGCCTTATCAGCCGTTGGCGCTCGATCCGGCAGCCCAGGTTTTCCATTGCGGACAGATGATTTTCGACGGCACCAAGGCCTACTCGCGCCCCGACGGCAATCTCAACCTGTTTCGCGTCGAGAAGAATGCCGAGCGCTTCAATCGCTCCGCGGCACGCCTGGCCATGCCCGAGGTCGATATCGACGCACACGTTCAGGCCATCTCGGAACTGGTGAAGCTCGAACAGGGCTGGGTGCCGAAGCAGGAAGGCGCGGCGCTCTACATCCGCCCGGTGATGATCGCCGTCGAGAATACGCTGGAGGTGCGCGCCAGCCGCACCTTCCTGCATTACATCATCCTGAGCCCGGTCGCGCCGTACTTCGCGGGCGGATTCAAACCGGTCTCGATGCTCGTGGCCGACGACTATGTGCGTACGGTGCGCGGTGGCACTGGAGAAGCAAAGACACCGGGCAACTATGCGGGCAGCCTGGCGGGGACGGAGGCAGCGATCGTCGCCGGCTACCAGCAAGTGCTGTGGCTCGACGCGGTGGAGCGGCGTTACGTCGATGAAGTCGGCGCCATGAACATTGCCTTCGTCTACGAGGGCAAGCACATTCGCACGCCGATGTTGTCGGGCGCCATTCTGCAAGGCGTGACGCGCGACTCCCTGCTGAAGCTTGCCCCCGATCTGGGTTATCCGGTCCGAGAAGACCGCATCGATATCCACGAGGTGATGCGCGATCTCGAGGCGGGAAAAATCACGGAAGCATTCGGAATGGGCACCGGCGCGGTCATCGCCCCGGTCGGCCGCCTCGGCTATCAGGGGCGGGATTACACCTTCGCGTCCGGCGAACCGGGACCAGTCGCGCGCAAACTGTTCAAGAGCCTGACCGACATCCAGTACGGACGCGTGCCCGATCCTTACGGCTGGACGCGGGTCATCGAAGTCGCGGCCGCAAAACTCAATCCTGCACCTGCGTGAGCTTATTGATCTTTCTCTAATTCACATCAGTGAATTAGATCAACCCTCACCTTCTCCCTCCGGGAGAGGGCCGGGGTGAGGGATTGAGCGTTCCAACTGTCATCAATTACGAAACGCTCAATAGCTTGCAAAGGTAGAATCCCCGTATCGTTCCCGATTGACGTCAAGGAATACATGGTCGGTATTCTCATCATTGCTCACGGCAC
>JANOGH010000212.1:0-3363 GCA_031414075.1 Betaproteobacteria bacterium
GGCGAGGCGCTAGGCACTGGGCGCGAGGCGCTAGGGTCTAGTGCCTAGAGCCTAGAGCCCCGCGTCCAATTTCACGGGAGGGATTTACATGAACGAGCACGTCGAAACACTCAATCAGGTCAAAGGAACGCTTATCGACCTGGCAATCAAGTTCGGGCCTAAGGTATTCGTTGCGATCCTCATCATCGTAGCCGGCGTATACGTCGGCCGCTGGGTTGGCAAGGCGATGGCCCGTGGCCTGAGGAAATTCAATCTCGAACCTCCAGTTCGAGATCTGCTGGTGCGCATAGTCAGAATCCTGATACTGGGATTGTTCGCCATCATGGCACTGCAAAATCTCGGCGTCGAACTTCTGCCACTGATTGCCGGTCTCGGCGTTGCTGGCGCTGGCGTTGCGCTGGCCATGCAAGGCGTGCTGGGCAATGCCGTAGCTGGTTTGACGATTATTTTCACCAAACCGTTTCGGGTAGGGGAATACATTTCGATCGTAGGCGTCGAAGGCAGCGTGGCCAATATCAGCATATTCAACACCACCCTCGATCATTCCGATCGTTCCCGGGTCGTGATCCCGAACCGCAAGATTGTCGGAGAAATCCTCCACAACTACGGCACGATCCGGCAGCTCAGCATCGTCGCCGGCGTGGCCTACGATACCGACCTGAACAAGGCGCTTGCGACGATTCACGAGGTGCTACAGAGCAATTCTCGCGTATTGAGCGACCCGGCGCCGAACTTGGGCATCAGCGTGCTGGGCGACTCCTCGATCAAGATCTCGGTGAATCCCTGGGTCAACGCGCCCGACTTCGGACCGGCCGGGGGCGAGATCAACAAGGCGATCGTGGAAGCCTTCCGCGGCAGGGACATCGTCATCCCGTTCCCGCAGCAAGAAGTACGGATGTTGGCCAACGCAGTGTAGGGCTCGACAGGCATTCACCACAGAGGCACAGAGGGCACGGAGGAAAAACAACAGCGAGGAAAGGAAAATTGGAATACGTAACGGTGTAGCTTTCACGGGGACGGATCATCGGCCAGTGAACGTTTCTTACACGAAAGCATTTTCTTGCTTCTATTTTTCCTCCGGCGCCGCCGACACGGCGTTGGCATAGCCATCCGGGGCGGGTGGAATCAGCCATTCGAGAAAGCGCCAGATATCTTGTGGCGAATCCTCCTGCAGAAAGTGCGATCCGGTCACCCAGAGCGGCCCCTTCGCGTGTGGCGGCAGCGTCTTGAACCTTTGCGCGTACTCTGCGGGAAATACGATTTCTTCCTTTCCCCACACGATCAGCGCCGGAATCTTCAACCCGCGCAACGGTTATTCGAGCCGGCGCATGCATCATGCGCCAGGGGAATACGCCGCTGTGAAATGCAGTCGGCTCGGGCCAGGCCCAGGTATTCATCACCACGATGGCTCTGACGTGAAGTTTGACACGGATGCAGGCCGGCGTTGATTCGCGCGAAGCATCCTGACGGAAGCAGGCGAAAAAAAAGCCCGGCATGGCCGGGCTTTATTGCAGACGACGCAGGTCAACCGGTAATCTGCACCAGATACCGGGTGCTTTCAACCGAGCGGGCGCCGTTCGCCCATTCGACGTAAGCTTCGTCGCCGACAATGGCTTCAACCACCCCATCAGTGCGTTCCAGCACCCCAAAGGTACTGATCAGATTGACCTTGGCCCGCATGGCAATTCGCGGGCGGCGGGTATCGAACAGGCGGCGAAAGGCAGAGATCATGGTCGCTCCTCAGAACAGGGAACGATTGCTTTTCGAATCGAGCAAACGCAGGCGGTACTCAAGGTCACCCAGGTTCTGGGCTTGCGAGAGAAACGCCTCGACCTGACGATTTTCCTGCCTGGCCAGGTAGTTATCGATGGAATCCAGCAATTTCACAAATACGTTCATATTGACCTCCTGTCAGCCATTTATTGCACTGCGCCATTATCGGCTTCTCTGACAAGAGATTTGCATGACAGATTGCATTGCTGCTATGCAATAAAAGCGTGGAATTCCAGGAGGCTGGGCAGCAGACTTGAAGAACGCAATGAACAGCGATACCGTCGGGCGCGCGCAAGGTCCGGCATAATGGCCGGGAAGCGGCTGAAACCGGATTCCCCGGGAGGGATTTTTGATCAGCACCCTGCCCGCTGCGTCACTCGGCAGGTTTTGCGGTCTTCGGTTTTTTCTCCAGCGCAGTCTGCTTCGCCGATTCCTGGATCGACTCGAGAGCCGACTTCTGCATCTCCAGCGTCTTGGCCGTCATCTGCACGAAGGTGAGGTTCATCTTCAGCCAGTTCTCCACGGCCTGAAGTTCGTGGATTTTTTTCTCGACCTCCTTCGCATCCATAGTCGGCTGGAACATGCCGGGAATGGGGAAAGACATCGGGTTCCACATTTTCTGGAAAAACTCGAACAACTCCTTGGAAGAATCTTCAGCCATTGCTTTGCTCCGCACGCGGTGACGAGTGACTAGTTACGGGTGACGAGGCAAGGGCAAAAATCCCCGACGTCGTGACTTTGTCGTTTTTGTGATTCGGGCTTCCGGCGAACTGCCTTATTTCAGAGATTGTGGAGATTCCTGTCACTCGTCACTTGTCACCTGTCACGGCCCTTTACATCGTGGGGCCAAGTATCCATGGCGCGAACTCGTCCTCTCCATAACCCATCGCCTCGCTCTTGCTCTGCTCGCCGGATGCGGTCCTGAGGATGATCTCGAAGAACTTCTGGCCGACTTCCTGAATGCTGGCCTTGCCGTCGACGATCACGCCGCAGTTGATGTCCATGTCGTCCTCCTGTTTGTTGAACATCGCGGTGTTGGTGGCAAGTTTCAGCGATGGCGAGGGCTTGCAGCCGTAGGCCGAGCCGCGGCCGGTGGTGAAGCAGATCATGTTGGCACCGCCGGCGACCTGTCCGGTCGCCGACACCGGATCGTAGCCCGGGGTGTCCATGAACACGAAGCCCTTGGCGCTGACGCGCTCGGCATATTCGTACACCCCCATCATCGCCTGGGTGCCACCCTTGGCAACCGCGCCGAGCGACTTCTCCAGGATCGTGGTAAGGCCACCGGCCTTGTTTCCCGGCGAGGGATTGTTGTTCATCTCGCCGCCGAGTCTGGTGGTGTAGTCCTCCCACCAGTGGATGCGCTGGACCAGCTTCTCGCCGATCTCGCGGGTTGCGGCGCGGCGGGTCAACAGGTGCTCGGCGCCATACACTTCCGGCGTTTCCGAGAGGATCGCGCTGCCGCCGTTGCGCACCAGGATGTCCACCGCGGCGCCGAGCGCCGGGTTGGCGGAGATGCCGGAATAGCCGTCGGAACCGCCGCATTGCAGGCCGAGGGTGAGATGAGAAGCCGCAACGGTCTCGCGTTTG
>JANOGH010000213.1:0-1964 GCA_031414075.1 Betaproteobacteria bacterium
GGGGTGACCTGCCCTTGAGATAGTTGTCGATGACGAAACGCCAGATCAGATCGTTGGCACGCAGCGTCGCGAAAGTGCTTGCGAGCCTGCTTCCCGGCATCAAGCCCGGTTCCCGAAAATCCTGTTCGCTGCGTTCGACGAAATCGCGATCGATGTAAACGCTGATGTCGCCGGTTTCGGAAAAATCCAGCATGGTCGCCAGCAGCGTTAACGAGGCCACGAGAGTCTCGTTTCGTGCCGCCATCACCGCCAGCGCCGAGCAGAGCAGGGTGCCCCCGACGCAGAAGCCGAGCGCATTGACTTGGTCGGCGCCGCTGATCGCCTTGATCGCCTCGAGCGGCGCAAGCACGCCTTTCTTGATGTAGTCGTCCCATCCCAGCTGTCCCAGTTCGGGAGGGATGTTGCGCCAGGAAACGATGAAAGTGCTGAAACCCTGCTCGACGCAGAAGCGAACGAAGGAGTTCTCCGGCTGCAGGTCGAGGATGTAGTACTTGTTGATGAACGGCGGCACGATCAGCACTGGGAATTCGTAGACCTCCGCGGTTGCCGGCGCGTACTGGATCAGCTGCATCACTTCATTCTCGAACACCACCGAACCGGGCGTGATGGCAAGATTGCGGCCGACTTCGAACGCCTGCTCGTCCGTCATCGAAATGCGTCCGCGGGCGACATCGTCCGCCAGCAATTTCATGCCTTGCGCCAGGCTTTCTCCGCTGGTTTCGGCCGCCAGTTTGATGACTTCTGGATTGGTTGCCGCATAGTTGTTCGGCGACATCGCGTCGGCCAACTGGCACAGCTGGAACTGCAGCCGCCGCTTGGCATGCGGCTCCAGTTCGGCCAGTTCGCCGAGTTCGCGCAAAAAACGCACATTCAGCAGATAAGCCTGCCGCAGGTATTGAAAGAAGGGCAATCGCCATTCGGGCGCTTCGAAGCGGCTGTCGCCCGGTGCGGCGGCGATCGTGCCGTCTTCGCGGGGCGCGTCCAAGTGCCCGCACAACGCAAGGTGATCGCGATAAAACGTCTCTTCGAGCTGCCGGCCGCGGGCGCTCGCGAAAACCCGCATGAGGGCCGCGCTGTCCCCGGCGCCGGCGGAAGGAAGCTGGCGCAGGAATTTTTCGACGATGCCGGCATTGGCGCGGGTCACGTCCTGCAAGAGCTCGCCAGGGGACTTGGCGGAGGAGATCATTGAGCCACCTCAGGCTACGCCACTGACGAAAAACCGGACCAGCGCAATTGAACCG
The DNA here is from genome assembly GCA_031414075.1 of Betaproteobacteria bacterium. Lineage (GTDB taxonomy): Bacteria > Pseudomonadota > Gammaproteobacteria > Burkholderiales > JACQAP01 > JACQAP01. The sequence goes on from JANOGH010000213.1 coordinate 1,242, forward strand.
ATACCCAGCGAAATCAACACGACCTGCTCCAGAGTGGCGCGCAGTTCCGGGCGCCGGTGCAGGCCGGGAATCAGGTCGGCCACCGAGACGTAGAGCATGCTCGCGGCCGCCAACCCCAGCAGCGTCGGCACCCAGTCCTGCAACTCGCGCAAGGCAAAATAGGCGAGCAGTCCACCGATGAGTGTCGCGCCGCTGGAAATCAGATTGAACGCGAATGCCTTGGCCTTGCTGAAGCCCGAGTGCAGCAGGATCACGAAATCGCCGATTTCCTGGGGTATTTCGTGGGCGATGATCGCCAGCGCCGTCACGATGCCCAGTCCGGTATCCGCGATAAACGCCGCCGCGATCAGGATGCCATCGACGAAATTGTGGATGGTGTCGCCCACCATGATCATCATGCCGCTGCGGCCGTGATCGTTCGGATCGCCGTGATGATCGTGTGCTTCGCATTGCTCCGCATGGCAGTGCCGCCAGAGCACCAGTTTTTCCAGCACGAAGAAAAACAGGATGCCGCCCAGGATCACGGCGGCCAGGCCGCGCGCGCTGCTCGCCTGTTCGAAGGCATGCGGCAGGATTTCCAGGAATACCGCGCCCAATAGCGCGCCGATGGCATAGCTGATCAGCATCGGCACCTGATTTGCGGACGCCCGCAAGGCAAGTACAGCGGCGCTGACAACACTAAGCAACGCGCCGACGACTGACGCGCCGATGATCCAGGTTAGG
>JANOGH010000214.1:0-3978 GCA_031414075.1 Betaproteobacteria bacterium
GCTGGAGAACGACAAGGTTGCGGCCATCTTCGGTTGCTACACCTCGGCTTCGCGCAAAGCCGTGCTGCCGGTGATGGAGCGCTACAAGGGCCTGCTCTACTACCCGACCTATTACGAAGGCCTCGAGCGGTCGGATAACATCATGTACACAGCGCAGGAAGGCACGCAGTCCGCGATCGCCTCGCTCGACTGGCTGTACAAGAACAAGGGCAAGAGCTTCTACCTGATCGGCTCCGACTACATCTGGCCGCGCACGATGAACAAGCTCGCCAACCTGCACCTGAAGAAGATCGGTGCGAAGGTGGTCGGCGAGAGCTACTACCCGCTCGGCTCCATCGAGTTCGCTTCCGAAATCAACAAGATCAAGGCTGCGAAACCGGAGGTGATCTGGAGCACGGTGGTCGGCGGCTCGAACGTGGCGTTTTACAAGCAGATGAACGCCGCCGGCATTACCGGCAAGAACCAGGCTTTGTGCGCCATGGCAGTTTCAGAGGAAGAAGCTTCCGGCGTCGGACCGGAAAACCTCGTGGGCTTCATGTCGTGCATGGGCTATTTCCAGAGCCTGAAAAATCCCGCGAACGAGAAGTTCGTCAAGGCGTTCAAGGCAAAATACGGCGCTAACCGGGTTGTCGGCGACACCATGGAATGCGGCTACATCTCGGTCTATTTGTGGAAGCTCGCGGTCGAGAAGGCGAAAAGCATCGAAGTGCCGAAGGTGGTCGCGGCCTCGTCCGAACTGCCGCTGGACGCACCGGAAGGCAAGGTCAAATTCCACAAGGATAATCACCATCTGTGGAAGCATGCCCGCATCGGTACGTTCAGGGCAGATGGTCAGATCGACATGATTTACGAGTCGCCGCTGATCGAGCCGAACCCGTTCGCCAAGATCTGATCGCGTAACAGGTACTGCTTTATCTTCCTTCCGCGCCCGGTGGCGATCTCCGGGCGCGGAGCGGAGGCTGGATTCTCGGTTGCTTTCGAAACGGAATCGGTTCCCGAATGACCTTCGAAATTCTGCTGATGCAGGCCTTCAATGGCCTGAGCCTGTCCACCGTCCTGGTGTTGATGGCGCTGGGCCTTGCGATCGTGTTTGGCCTGATGGGCGTGATCAACATGGCCCACGGCGAACTCATGGCCATGGGCGCGTATACGACGTACGCAACCGCGCTGCTGTTCGAGAAATTCATGCCGGGCCTGAAGGACATCTACTTTCTGATCGGCATAGTGCTTGCGTTCGCCGTGACTTTCGTGTTCGGCTTCGCGCTCGAGCGGGGTCTGATCCGTTTTCTGTACAAGAGGCCGCTGGACACCATGCTGGCGACCTGGGGCCTGAGCCTCATCCTGCAGCAGGTATTTCGCCACGTGTTCGGACCCAAGGAAGTCGGCGTCCCGACGGTGAGCTGGTTGCGGGGTGCGTGGGCGCCGGCCGCGCTTCCCGGCGCGTCGTTTCCGCTGAGCCGCATTTTCATCATCGCGCTTGCGCTGCTGGTTTCGTTCGGCGTGTACCTGTTGCTGTTCCGCACGCGCTGGGGCCTGCGTATCCGCGCGGTAACCCAGAACCGCGCCATGGCCGGCGCCGCCGGCATCAATACCGAACGCGTCGATGCCCTTACGTTCGCGCTCGGCTGCGGCCTGGCCGGCATCGCCGGCAGTTCGTTCACCATGCTCGCGTCTACCGGACCGGTGACCGGGCAGCAGTACGTCGTCGACACGTTCATCGTCGTCGTGTTCGGCGGTGTCGAGAGCCTGCTCGGCACGTTGCTCTCGGCGATGATCATCGGCGAGCTGCAATCCACTTTTGAATTCCTGATGACCGGCTCGATGGCCAAGGCCTCGATCCTGCTGCTGGTGATCGTCGCGCTGTACTTCCGCCCGAACGGGCTGTTTGCGTCGAAAGTGAGGAGATAGTGGCGAACGCGGTGAGCGCGGTGAACGCTGCGGGCGCGCGGAGCGGGGCTGCTCGTCGCACACCGGTGGAATGGCTGCAGTTGCTGGGCCTGCCGATCCTCGGCCTGCTGCTGGTCCTGATGCCGCTCGTGCTATCGGAATTCCGCCTGAACCTGCTGGCGAAATACCTGTGCTTCGCTTTCCCCGCGATCGGCATCGTGCTGATCTGGGGCTACGGGGGCATCCTCAGCCTCGGCCAGGGCATCTTCTTCGGTCTGGGCAGTTACATGATGGCGATGTTCCTGAAGCTGGAGTCGACCACCAGCGACAGTTCGGCGCAGGCACTGTCTGAATTTTTCGGCTCCAGCCTGCCGGACTTCATGGTCTGGAACAGCGTCGATGCGTTACCGTGGTGGTGGGAACCCTTTCACTATTTCTGGTTTACGTTACCGGCGATCATCATCCTGCCGGCGTTCATCGCCTTCGTGTTGGCGTATCTGAATTTCCGCAAGCGCGTCGGCGGCGTCTATTTTTCGATCATCACGCTAGCGTTCTCGGCGATGATGGCGATCGTCATCGTCGGCCAGCAGGGCGTGACCGGCGGCATCAACGGCATTACCGACTTCAAGACCTTCTTCGGCATCAGCTTCGAAGCGGAAGGTGTGCGGACCGGGTTGTATTTCGTCGGCGTCGCGCTGCTGCTGATTGCACTTGTGGTCGGGCGCTTCATCGTCGGCAGCCGGCTCGGCAAGATCCTGGTTGCGATCCGCGATCGTGAAGACCGCGTGCGGTTTTCCGGCTACGACCCAGCGATGTTCAAGGGTTTCATCTTCGCCGTTGCCGCGGTGCTGTCTTCGATCGGCGGCGCGCTGTTCACGCTTCAGGTCGGACTGGCGTCGCCTTCGCTTGTCGGCATCGTGCCTTCGATCGAAATGGTGATCTACGCCGCGGTAGGCGGGCGCCTGTCGCTGATCGGCGCGGTTTACGGCGCGATCCTGGTAGGGGCGAGCAAGACCTACTTTTCGGAGAATTTCGTCGAGTACTGGCTGTATTTCATCGGTGGTTTGTTCATGCTTGTCGTCATTTTCCTGCCTGAAGGCCTGGCGAGTCTGCTGGACCGGTTGAAGCGCAGCAAAAGCGCACGCGCGGGAGCGCCGAAGTGAGCGCGGTCATTCTTTCCGTCGAGGATCTCACCGTTTCTTTCGATGGCTTCAAGGCGGTCGACGGCCTGAACTTCGAGGTCGAGGAAGAGGAATTGCGTGTCGTCATCGGTCCCAACGGGGCCGGCAAGACCACGCTGCTGGACATGATCTGCGGCAAGACCAAACCGAGCGGCGGGTCCATCCGCTTCAAGAATCGCCAGCTCACCCGCATGATCGAATACCAGATCACCCGCGCCGGGGTGGGACGCAAATTCCAGAACCCCTCCGTCTACGAAGACCTCACGGTGCTCGAGAACCTGGACATCTCGTACCCAAAAAAGCGCAACGTGTTCGGCTCGCTGTTTTTCCGGCGCATACCCGAGATCGTGGAAAAGATCGAAAGCGTTGCGCGCCAGATCTACCTCGACGAGCAGCTCGGCACCAAAGCCGGCCTGCTTTCGCACGGCCAGAAGCAGTGGCTCGAAATCGGCATGCTGCTGATGCAGGACCCGGAGCTGATGCTGCTCGACGAGCCGGTCGCCGGCATGAGCGCGCGCGAACGCGAACAGACCGCGGAACTGCTCAAGCGCATCGCCAAGGGCCGCTCGATGGTGGTCATCGAGCACGACATGGCCTTTGTCAAGATGATCGCGCAGAAGGTCACCGTGCTGCATCAGGGCAGGATGCTCGCCGAAGGCACGATGGAGCAGGTCCAGAACGACGAACGCGTCATCGATGTCTATCTCGGCCATTAATTTCAAAAGGAACCGCGTCCTCTGCGGTGAGAGTTAGTTTTTTGGATTGCAAAAATGCTTGAAGTACAAAATCTGACCGTCTACTACGGTGACAGCCACGTGATCCGCAATGTCGGTTTCACGCTCGGCGAGCGGGAAACGCTCGCCATCATGGGCCGCAATGGCATGGGCAAGACTACGCTGCTGAAGGCGCT
>JANOGH010000215.1:0-21463 GCA_031414075.1 Betaproteobacteria bacterium
CGACCTGGCCGCGCCCCTGACGGGACGCAATGGACGTCATCCGCTACCGGATCCGGGCGTGTTCGCCGGGTGGCTTGCGCGCATGGGCGTTGCGAACGACAGGCAGGTGATCGGCTATGACAACGCCGGCGGCGTGTACGGTTCGCGCTTGTGGTGGATGCTGCGCTGGATCGGACACCAACGTGTAGCCGTGCTCGATGGCGGCTGGCAGGCATGGCTCGCCGCCGGACAACCGGTTAGCGCCGAAGCGCGCGTCCCGAAGCCGGCCAAATTCACGGGCATACCCGAAAAATCTGCGGTGGACGCGAAGTACGTGCTGGAGCATCTGCAATCGCCTGACATGGTGCTGATCGACGCCCGCGCCAACGATCGCTATCACGGTCAGAACGAGACCATCGATTCCATAGGCGGTCACATTCCCGGCGCGCACAACCGCTTCTTCAAAGACAACCTGACGCCGCAGGGATTCTTCAAGTCTCCGGAACAGCTGCGCGACGAATTCAAGCCATTTGTCGGCAACGGATCGCCGCAAAAAGTCGTGAGTCAGTGCGGCTCGGGCGTGACAGCGTGCCACAACCTGCTGGCGATGGAGATCGCCGGTCTGAAGGGCGGCCGGCTCTATCCCGGTTCATGGAGCGAGTGGATCGCCGATCCCTCCAGACCGCGCGCTACCTGATTCCACCCATCCCGCAAATAAAGCCGGACCACCAGAGTCCGGCTTTTTTCTTGCGCGCGATTCTCAGGCGATGCTTTCTTCCTTGTCCTTGGTTTCGGGCTTGGCCTCGTTGATCAGCAATTTCGTTTTTCCTTCGCTATCGACATCCACCGTAACGTTGCCGCCGCCGGCGAGCTTTCCGAACAGCAGTTCGTCGGCCAGCGCGCGGCGTATGGTGTCCTGAATCAGGCGAGCCATCGGACGCGCGCCCATATGCGGATCGAACCCGTTCTTGGCAAGATAAGCCTTGAGCGCGTCGGTAAACGTGACCTCGACCTTCTTTTCGTGCAACTGTTCTTCGAGCTGCATCAGGAACTTGTCCACAACCCGCACGATGACTTCCTGGGAGAGCGCGGAAAAGGAAATGGTGGCGTCGAGCCGATTACGGAATTCCGGCGTGAACATGCGCTTGATTTCCGCCATCTCGTCGCCCACGGCGCGCTGCTGGGTGAATCCCATCATGGTTTTGGACAGTTCCGCGGCGCCGGCGTTGGTGGTCATGACGATCACCGTATTGCGGAAATTCGCCTTGCGACCGTTGTTGTCGGTCAGCGTACCGTGATCCATTACCTGCAACAGAATATTGAAGATGTCTGGGTGAGCCTTCTCGATTTCGTCGAGCAGTACCACCGAATACGGATGCTTTGCAATTTGTTCGGTCAGCAACCCGCCCTGGTCGAATCCGACATAACCCGGTGGCGCACCGATCAGCCGGGACACGGTATGGCGCTCCATGTATTCCGACATATCGAAGCGGATCAATTCCACACCCATCGTATAGGCGAGCTGACGTGCCACCTCGGTCTTACCCACGCCGGTCGGCCCGCTGAACAGGAAGCTGCCGATCGGCTTTTCTGGATTACCAAGCCCGCTGCGCGACATTCTGATCGCAGCCGCCAGCGCATCGATTGCGCGGTCCTGGCCAAACACCACAGCTTTCAGGTCGCGATCGAGATTCTGCAGCTTGCTGCGGTCGGTAGACGAAACACTCTGCGCAGGTACGCGAGCGATCTTGGCGATAATCTCTTCGATCTCGTGTTTGCTGATGACACGCTTCTGCTTTGACTTCGGCAGGATGCGCTGCGCCGCGCCGGCCTCGTCGATCACATCGATCGCCTTGTCGGGGAGATGGCGGTCATTGATGAAGCGCGCCGAAAGTTCCGCGGCGGAAGTGAGGGCCGACGCGGTGTATTTGACGCCGTGATGCGCTTCGAACCTCGTCTTCAGCCCACGCAGAATCTCCACCGTTTCGGCAACCGAGGGCTCCGTCACATCGATCTTCTGGAAACGGCGCGACAGGGCATGATCTTTCTCGAAAATGCCCCGGTATTCGATATAGGTCGTCGCCCCGATGCACTTGAGGCTGCCCGAGGAAAGCGCGGGCTTCAGCAGATTCGAGGCATCGAGCGTCCCGCCCGAGGCGGCACCCGCACCGATCAGCGTATGGATTTCGTCGATGAACAGGATCGCATTCGGATTATCGGTGAGCTGCTTGAGCACCGCTTTCAGGCGCTGCTCGAAATCGCCGCGATATTTGGTTCCCGCCAGCAGCGAGCCCATGTCCAGCGCGTAAACCTGGCAGCGGGCAAGAATTTCCGGCACGGCACCTTCGATGATCCGGCGTGCCAATCCCTCCGCAATGGCGGTCTTCCCCACACCGGCCTCGCCCACCAGCAGCGGATTGTTCTTGCGCCGGCGGCACAGCGTTTGAATGACGCGCTCGAGTTCGCGCTCGCGCCCAATCAACGGATCAATCTTGCCGGCGATGGCGAGCGCGTTCAGGTTCAGTGTGTAGCTTTCCAGCGCGCCGCCGGAATTCTGCTCCTGATCGGCATCCGCCTCACTTTCCGGCTGCGCCTTGGCAGGTGCCGTCTGCGGAACCTTGGTGATGCCGTGCGAAATGAAATTCACCACATCGAGACGGGTAACCCCTTTCTGGTGCAGGAAATACACGGCGTGGGAATCCTTTTCGCCGAAAATCGCCACCAGGACATTGGCGCCGGTCACTTCCTTCTTGCCGGACGATTGCACATGCAGGATCGCGCGCTGGATCACGCGCTGGAATCCGAGCGTCGGCTGCGTGTCGACATCCTCGCCGCCCACTACCGGCGTATGTTCACTGATGAAATCGGTCAGGAGTTTGCGAAGTTCCTCGACATTGGCTGCGCAGGCACGCAGGACTTCCGCCGCAGACGGATTGTCCAGCATGGCGAGCAATAGGTGCTCCACGGTAATGAACTCGTGGCGCTTCTGCCGGGCTTCCATGAACGCCATGTGCAAACTGACTTCCAGTTCCTGCGCAATCATGTTTCCTCCATCACGCATTGAAGCGGATGTTGATGCTGTTTCGAAAACGCAATGACCTGTTCCACCTTGGTCGCCGCAACATCCCTAGGATACACGCCGCAGACCCCTACGCCTTCCTTGTGCACTTTAAGCATTACCTGGGTCGCCTGCTCCCTGGTCATCGAGAAGAAAGTCTGCAGAACCGCAACCACAAAGTCCATGGGCGTGTAATCGTCGTTCAGGAGCAGGACCTTGAACAGCGGCGGCTGTTTGACCTTGCTCTTCTTGGCTTCTAGGAGCGTGCTGTCACGATTTCCCGTTGCCATGCCTTGGTCTCGCTTCGCTGCTTTCACTTAGCGCTAATTTTGCGGATAACCGGGGAAAATACAAGCGCAGATTTCGTGCCTGCCCGGACCCGGCGAAACGCTTAAAACTGCATTGCAACAATCGCTTGCGCGCGTTTTACCCACTTGACTTCCCAAAATAAATAACCTACAAAGCGAGCTGGTGTTTGGCTTCAAGCATACTGCAGTACCGGTTTTGCCGATAACGCGGACTTGAAACTCAAACGATCGGCGGGTTTCCAGCCCGCGTTTTTCTCCAGATGAACAGACGCTGAAGGAAGGCCAGAAGGTGAGTTTCGAGGTCACCCAGGGCCCCAAGGGCAAGCAGGCCTCCAACATACAGGCCGCCTGATTCCCCGAGCGGATCAAGATCCGCAGGAGTTCCAGAATATTGGAAGCCCGCGACTGCGTCGCGGGCTTTTTGTTTGCGGTGCAGCGATCAGTTCCGCATGCGTTCGATCATTGCATTCCCGAATCCGGAACAGGACACTTGTGTTGCCCCTGTCATCAGTCGCGCAAAGTCGTAAGTGACCACCTTGTCGTTGATCGCCGCCTCCATCGATTTGACGATCAGGTCCGCCGCTTCCACCCAACCCATGTGGCGCAACATCATCTCCGCCGAGAGAATCAGCGAGCCCGGATTGACGTAGTCCTTGCCCGCATATTTCGGCGCCGTGCCATGGGTCGCTTCGAACATTGCGACCGAATCACTGGTATTCGCACCCGGCGCGATCCCTATTCCGCCAACCTGGGCAGCCAGCGCGTCGGAAATGTAGTCGCCGTTCAGGTTCAGCGTTGCGATTACGTCGTACTCTTCCGGACGCAGCAGGATTTGCTGCAGGAAAGCGTCTGCAATCACATCTTTGATGATGATTCCGCCGGGCAGTTTCATCCACGGACCGCTGTCCACGAGTTCTGCACCGAATTCACGCTTGGCAAGCGCATAGCCCCAATCACGGAAGCCGCCTTCCGTAAACTTCATGATGTTGCCTTTGTGCACCAGAGTCACCGACCGGCGCCTGCCATCAATCGCATACTGAATCGCCTTGCGGACCAGGCGTTCGGTTCCCTCGCGCGACACCGGCTTGATGCCGATCCCGGAGGTCTGCGGAAAGCGGATTTTCTTGACTCCCATTTCCTTGATCAGGAAATCGATCACCTTGCGCGCGCTGTCGGACTCCGCCGCCCACTCGATACCGGCGTAGATATCCTCGGAGTTCTCGCGGAAGATCACCATGTTGGTTTTCTCGGGGTGCTTGAGCGGGCTGGGTACGCCTTTGAAATAACGCACCGGACGCAGGCAGACATAGAGGTCAAGCTCCTGGCGCAAGGCGACGTTGATCGAGCGGATGCCGCCGCCAACCGGCGTGGTAAGCGGGCCTTTTATCGACACCACGAATTCCTTGCTGGCCTGGAGGGTCTCTTCAGGCAACCAGACGTTTTCGCCGTAGACCTTGCAGGATTTTTCACCTGCATACATTTCCATCCAGACGATTTTGCGCTTCGCCCCATAGGCAGCGTTGACGGCTGCGTCGACCACCTTGCGCATGACCGGCGTTATGTCCACGCCGGTTCCGTCCCCTTCGATGAAAGGAATGATCGGGTTGGCCGGCACGATCAGTGAGAAATCCTTCTTTAGGGTGATTTTTTCGCCGGTGGATGGCACTTTGATGTGCTGATACATGGAATCTGCCTCGATGGGTGGAAGTAACTGAGTTGCAAGCGCCTGTGGAGCCTGCCTTGAGAGCGGCAATTGTAAGGGAACGGTCCGCCGCAGCACAAAACTATTGATTATTATGTATTACTTGAGCTGTTCGCCTTCCTTCAACTGGAAGAAAAATCTCGACGATGGCACCATCGCACGATGCCAGCGTGAGTTGGGCGCGATGGGCTACAAGTTCCAGTTCATTACGTGTGGCAAGCTTTGCTTGTTCCCGCGGTGTTTCCTATTTATCATTCAGCAAAATCATTTTTCATAATATAAAATCTCCGGAGCCTCAATTTGAAACAGCCGAATATTCCCGCCGGCATGCAGGTGCTGGGCAGCATAACCCCCGAGTATGAGCAGATACTCACTGGCGACGCGCTCAGCTTTCTGGCCAAGCTGCATCGCAGCTTCAATGCACGCCGAGTCGAATTGCTCGCCCGCCGCGTCCAGAGACAAAAGGAAATCGACTCGGGCAGGCTGCCGGATTTTCTCGCCGAAACCAAACCTATTCGGGAGGCCGCCTGGGAGGTCGCCGCAGTACCGAAGGACTTGCAGGACCGTCGCGTGGAAATTACCGGACCGACCGATCGCAAGATGGTGATCAACGCGCTCAATTCCGGCGCCAACATGTTCATGGCGGACTTCGAGGATTCGTCGACGCCGACCTGGGACAATCAGGTCCAGGGCCAGATCAACATGCGCGATGCGGTCGCCGGCTCCATTTCGTTCACCAGCCCGGAAGGCAAACAATACAAACTCGCCGAAAAGCCGGCGACGCTGTTGGTGCGCCCGCGCGGCTGGCACCTGAGCGAAAAACACATCGTGATAGATGGCCAGCCGATGTCAGGCTCGCTGTTCGATTTCGGGCTGTATTTCTTTCACAACGCCAGGGAGCGCGTGAAAAAGAAGTCGGGCATCTACCTCTATCTGCCGAAGATGGAATCCCATCTCGAGGCGCGGTTGTGGAACGAAGTGTTCGTATTGGCGCAAAAGGAATTGGGCGTGCCGCAAGGCACCGTCAAGGCCACCGTCCTGATCGAGACCATTCTCGCCGCCTTCGAAATGGAAGAAATTCTTTTCGAACTGCGCGAGCATTCGGCTGGCCTCAATTGCGGCCGCTGGGACTACATCTTCAGCTGCATCAAGAAATTCCGCAATCAGAAGGATTTCATCCTCGCCGACCGCGGGCTCGTGACCATGACCAGCCCGTTCATGCGCGCCTATTCACTGTTGCTGATCAAGACCTGTCACAAGCGCGGCGCCTTTGCGATGGGTGGCATGGCCGCGCAGATCCCGATCAAGAACGATCCCGCCGCTAATGAAGCGGCTCTCGCCAAGGTGCGTGCGGACAAGGACCGCGAGGCAACCGATGGCCATGACGGCACCTGGGTGGCACATCCCGGGTTGGTCGCAATAGCAAAGGAGGCGTTCGACAAGTCGATGAATACGCCCAACCAGATTCATAAAAAGCGCGATGACGTCCACGTCACGGCGAAAGACCTGATCGATTTCCAGCCGAAAGGCCCGATCACCGAACAGGGCCTGCGCGTCAATATCAACATCGGCATCCAGTACCTCGGCGCCTGGCTCGCCGGCACCGGTTGCGTGCCGATCTTCAATCTGATGGAAGATGCTGCGACGGCGGAAATCTCGCGAGCGCAGATCTGGCACTGGATCCGCAGCCAGCATGGCGTTCTCGACGACGGCCGCAAGGTCAGCAAGGAATTGTTCCGCGAACTCGTGCCACAGGAACTGGCAAAAGTCCGGGAGATGCTGGGCGACAAGGGTTACTCGGCAGGCAGATACGAAGCGGGCGCGAAAATGTTCGAGGAACTCACGCTCGCCGAGGAGTTCGTCGAATTCCTCACTCTGCCCGCGTACGAATACATAACAGCGCACGAACACCGCTGACCTGCTCCGGGCCGCCCGCAGCGCGGCGGCCCTACCTCACCGCATGCCACTGGTCGTCCTCTTCAACAAACCCTACGGTGTGATCTGCCAGTTCAGTCCGTCGGCAGGCAAGCGAACGCTGAAAGATTTCGTGCCGATCACAGGCATCTATCCTGCCGGCCGGCTCGATACCGACAGCGAAGGACTGCTGATCCTGACCGACAACGGCGCTCTGCAGAACACCATCAGCCATCCTGCTAAAAAGTGGCCCAAGGCCTACTGGGTACAAGTGGAGAACATTCCGGACGATGCCGCGCTGATGCGAATACGGTCCGGGGTGGACTTGGGAGATTTCGTCAGTGCACCGGCGACGGTGAATTTGATCGCCGAGCCCGCCGGTTTATGGGAACGCAGCCCGCCCATTCGGGTTCGCCAGCGCATTCCGACCAGCTGGCTCGAAATCGAGATCAGCGAAGGCAAGAACCGCCAGGTCAGACGCATGACCGCCGCTGCCGGATTTCCCACTTTGCGCCTGATCAGGCACCGGATCGGTCATTGGGCCCTGGCAGGACTCGGTGCCGGCCAATATCGCCTTGTCCCTGCCGAGGAGATGAAGCTTTCGAGTACGGCCTGAACCACTTTCCTTCAGCCCGGCGGTTTGACGCCTCCCGGAAAACTCCTTATTCTTGCCAGCGTTTTTCGGGCTGGTGAAACGCTCCCAGGGATTCAGCCAGGCAGCCACGCAGCGAACCCGAGGCGAAGGCAGGAGCCGATCCCTGCCTTTTTTCATTTCATGAATTGCAAATCATAAAGGACGTACGCCATGGGCGAGTGGTCCGACCTCATCAAACTGACGGTCGCACTAATGGCCATCGTCGATCCCGTTGCCGGCATTCCCGTCTTCCTCAGCACCACTGCAGGCTACACGCAGGCCGAACGGCGGCGTGTTACGCAGGTCGTTGCGATCACCGTCTTCTGCGTGCTCGCAGCGGCGGCGCTGATTGGCACACAAGTGCTGCATTTTTTCGGCATCAGCATTCCTTCCTTCCTGATAGCGGGGGGAATTCTGCTGCTATTGATGGCGATTTCCATGCTGCAGGCCAGGGAAAGCGGAATCCGCCAGACGCCCGACGAAGCCCAGGAAGCGTCCGAAAAAGATGCGGTGGCGGTGGTGCCCCTTGCCATTCCCCTGCTTGCCGGTCCCGGCGCGATCAGCACGATGATCATCGCCACGCATCATTCGGAAGGCTTCTTGGGCCACTTCAACCTGCTTATTCCCGCGGCACTCATAGCGATCACGGTGTGGGCGACATTAGCGGCGGCCACTCGTATTTCCGAGCGGCTGGGCAAGATCGGCATGAATATCATCACCCGCGTCATGGGGCTGATTATTGCCGCCATCGGGGTCGAGTATATTTACCGCGGCATGATCGAGTTGTTCCCGAAGCTGGTCTGAAAGAGCAACGTGAGAAAAAAACAGCGCATTGTCGTCGGCATGTCGGGCGGGGTGGATTCCTCGGTCGCGGCCTGGCTACTCAAGGATCAGGGTCATGACGTCATCGGGCTGTTCATGAAGAACTGGGAGGACGATGACGACGAGGAGTACTGCACGTCGCGGCAGGACCTGATCGATGCCGTTTCAGTCGCAGATCTGATCGGCATCGACATCGAGGCAGTGAACTTCTCCGCCGAATACAGGGACCGCGTGTTCAACAGTTTCCTGGCCGAATACAAGGCGGGGCGAACGCCGAATCCCGACGTCCTTTGCAATGCGGAAATCAAGTTCAAAGCTTTCCTCGATCATGCGCTTAAACTGGGCGCGGAGCGCATAGCCACCGGGCACTACGCACAGGTGCGCGAAGTAGACGGCCTGTTCCAGTTGCTCAAAGCGGAGGACGGCACCAAGGACCAGAGTTATTTTCTCTACCGGCTGAACCAGGCACAGTTGGCAAGCACGCTGTTCCCGCTGGGCGCGATGGTCAAGCGCGATGTGCGTGAACTCGCAGCCAGACTCAAGCTGCACAACCACGACAAGAAAGACTCCACCGGAATCTGTTTCATAGGCGAGCGGCCGTTCCGCGAGTTCCTGAATCGCTATCTGCCCACGCAGCCCGGGGACATGGTCACCCTTGACGGCAGCATCGTTGGCCGGCACCTGGGTCTGATGTATTACACCCTCGGCCAGCGCCAGGGACTGGGCATCGGGGGGCGCAAGGAAGGCGATGGCGAGCCGTGGTACGTGTGCGGCAAGGACATGGAATCGAATCGCCTTACCGTCGTGCAAGGCCACGATCATCCAGCCTTGCTGTCGGACGCCCTCACGGCCAATGACCTCACCTGGATCAGCGCGGCGATGCCCCACTGCAACCGGGTATACGGCGCCAAGACGCGCTACCGGCAGAAGGACGCGCCTTGTGAGGTCGAGCGGGTGGATGCGGACTCGTGCGAAATTAAATTCGCGGAGCCGCAATGGGCGGCAACCCCCGGTCAGTCGGTTGTCGTCTACGAATCGAAGGTCTGTCTGGGCGGCGGCATCATCAGCAGCACCGTCCCGGCCGCGAACTATTGAGCCTTACCAAATTAGAGACAGAGATTCCCCAAAACACTCACCGTAGAGGACGCAGATACCCTACGTGCGTAGCACGTCGGAGTACCCTTTTAGGACACGGAGGGCAAACGGCCGGCGCCGCACAACCGCTGCCGCAGCGGCGTTCATCGTGATAAAATTATTGATATCGATTGGCCACTTCGATGATGCCTCTTTCCGCTCTCACTGCCCTGTCCCCGCTCGATGGCCGTTATCGGGACAAGGTTTCCAGACTCTCGGATTACTTCAGCGAATTCGGCCTGATTCGCTACCGCATACTGGTCGAAGTCGAATGGCTGAAGGCGCTCTGTGCCGCGCAAGCGCTCGACGATATTCCCTCGCTTTCACCTGCCACGGTGCAGCAACTCGACGCCGTAGTGCGCGACTTCTCGGTGACCGACGGTGAAGCGGTAAAACAGATCGAAGCCCGCACCAATCACGATGTCAAAGCGATCGAGTACTGGCTCAGGGAAAAGCTCTCCGACAACGCCGGAATTGCCGGTATTACCCGCTTTGTGCACTTCGCCTGCACCTCCGAGGACATCAACAATCTTTGCCACGCGCTAATGCTGAGGGATGCTCGCGCGCAAGTGATGCTGCCTGCGATCGATGCTCTGATAGATCACCTGAGCGCACTCGCCCATTCAACCGCGTCGCTGCCGATGCTGTCGCGCACGCACGGACAGCCCGCCACGCCGAGTACGCTGGGCAAGGAGATGGCAAACGTCGTTCATCGCCTGCGCCGGCAGCGCACCCGAATTGCGGGCGTCTCGCTGACGGGCAAGATCAATGGCGCAGTCGGTAACTACAACGCCCACCTTGCCGCGTTCCCGGACTTCGACTGGGAGAAGTTCTGCCGCGACTTCGTCGAAAAGCTGGGCTTCGAATTCAACGCCTACACGACGCAGATCGAGCCGCCTGACGGCATCGCGGAATTGTTCGACGCCTGGACCGGTCTCAATACCGTGCTGCTCGATCTCGATCGCGACGTCTGGGGTTACATCTCGATCGGCTATTTCCAGCAAAAGGTGAAAGAAGGCGAAGTCGGCTCCTCGACGATGCCGCATAAAGTCAACCCGATCGATTTCGAGAATTCGGAAGGCAATCTCGGCCTCGCGAATGCGCTGCTGTCGCATTTGTCGTCCAAACTGCCGATCTCGCGCTGGCAGCGCGATCTGACCGACTCGACGGTACTGCGCAACATGGGCGTAGCCCTGGGTTACAGCCTGCTCGCCTACGACGCCTGCCTGCGCGGCCTGAACAAACTCGAGCCCGATCCGAAGCGCCTCGCGGATGATCTGAACGCCAACTGGGAGGTCCTGGCCGAACCGATCCAGATGGTCATGAAGCGCCATGGCATCGAGGACGCGTACGAGCAGTTGAAGGTACTCACGCGTGGCAAGGGCGGCATCAACCGCGATACGCTGCATGAGTTCGTCCGCGGTCTCGCCATTCCGCCTGCGGAGAAGGAACGCCTTCTGGCCCTGACGCCGACCGCCTACACCGGTCTGGCGGAGCAACTGGCCAAGCGCATCTGAGGCGTCAAGGCGTGCGCCGCGCGCGCCAGAATTCGATGACAGCCGGCATCACGGAAAGCACGATGATGCCGAGAATGACGGCCGTAAGATTGTTCCTGACCAGTGGCAGGTTGCCGAAGAAAAAGCCGGCATAAGTCAGCAGCGCTACCCACAGCACCGCGCCCGTCACGTTGAACAGCAGAAAGCGCCGGTAGCGCATCGCACCGATGCCTGCCACGAATGGCGCATAGGTGCGGATGATTGGCACGAAGCGCGCGATGATGATCGCTTTGCCGCCATGGCGCTCGAAAAACGCGTGGGTCCGATCCACGTAAGCGCGTTTGAAGAATCGCGAATCATCGAACCGGAAAACTCTCGGTCCAAAATAGCGGCCTATCGAGTAATTCAACGAATCCCCGGCAATCGCCGCCGCAATCAGCAAAAGCACCAGGCCATGCACGTTGAGTTCGCCTGAGGCGGCAATGGTTCCCGCCACGAACAGCAGCGAGTCGCCGGGCAGGAACGGCGTGACGACCACACCGGTTTCCAGGAAAACAATGAGAAAAAGGAACGCGTAAATCCATGTCCCGTAAGTCTGGGCCAGCTCCCGCAGATGCTGGTCCAGGTGCAGAATGAGGTCGACAAAACCGGAAAACAGATCCATGGCGGATCCGCTCCCTTAAACGACCGCCTCTTCCTGCTTCTTCTCGGGTTTGATGAAATCCTCGCGGGTCACACCCATCCACATCACCAGCGGGCTCGCCACCAGGACCGACGAATAAATCCCGAACAGGATGCCGATGGTGAGCGCCAGCGCAAAGTAGTGCAGCGTCTCGCCGCCGAATATCAGGATCGACGTGACCATCAACTGCGTACAACCGTGGGTGATGATGGTGCGCGACATCGTGCGTGTGATCGCATTGTTGATGACTTCCGGCGTACTGGCCTTGCGCATCTTGCGGAAATTCTCGCGAATCCGGTCGAATACGACCACCGATTCGTTCACCGAATAACCCAATACGGCCAGCACCGCTGCGAGCACGGGCAGCGAAAACTCCCATTGAAAGAAGGCAAAAAAACCCAGGATGATCACGACGTCGTGCAGGTTGGCGATGATCGCGGACACGCCGAATTTCCACTCGAATCGAAGCGCCAGGTAAACCACGATGCCGATGGATACCAGCAACAACGCCAGCGCCCCGTTTTCAACCAGCTCCTTGCCGACTTGCGAGCCGACAAAATCGACACGGCGCAACTCGACGGACGCATCGTCCTGGCGCAAGGCCTTGATCACGGTTTCGGACAACTGAGCGCCGGTTACGCCCTGCTTGGCCGGCAGGCGGATAAGCGCGGTCTGCGAGCTGCCGAAGCTTTGCACCGTCGCGTCCGCGAGATTGACCCGGTTCAGCGTCTCGCGAATCTTGTCCACGTCCACAGCGTGTCCGTAGTTGATCTCCATCACCGTCCCGCCGGTGAATTCGACCCCGAGATGCAATCCCTTCGTTGCGAGAAAGGCCACCGCCAGGACGAAGGTGATCAACGAAATGATGTTGAACACCAGCGCATAGCGCATGAAGGGCATGTCTTTACGGATGCGGAAAAATTCCATTTGTTCGTCCTCTGCGCTAAATCCGGCGTGTCCGCGATCAGGCAGCGGTATGCCGCTTGTACCAGTCGGTATTGCCGATGGGCAATTTTTCGAGCTTGCGCCGCGCACCGAAAATCAGGTTCACCATGCCGCGGGAAATCAGCACGGCACTGAACATCGACGTCAGGATGCCAAGGCAATGCACTACCGCAAAGCCACGTATCGGGCCGCTACCGAACATAAACAACGCGATCCCGGCGATCAGAGTGGTGATGTTCGAATCGAGAATGGTCGCCCAGGCCCGTTCGTAGCCGGCCGCAATTGCAGCTTGTGGCGTGGTGCCGTTACGCAATTCTTCTCTGATGCGCTCGTTGATCAGCACATTGGAGTCGATCGCCATGCCGAGCGTCAGCGCAATTGCGGCAATGCCGGGGAGCGTCAGCGTGGCCTGCAGCATCGACAGCAGTGCAACCAGCAACATGAGGTTTAGCGCCAGGGACAGCACTGATATCACACCGAAGAACAGGTAATAGGCGATCATGAAAATGGCGATTGCCCCGAAGCCGATCATGGTCGAATGAAATCCGCGGCTGATGTTGTCGGCGCCAAGGCTGGGGCCGACCGTTCGCTCCTCGACAATTTCCATCGGCGCCGCCAGTGCGCCGGCGCGCAACAGCAACGACACGTCTCGCGCCTCCATGGTAGTCATGCGTCCGCTGATCTGCACGCGGCCGCCGGGTATCTCGGAACGGATCACCGGCGCGGTGATGACTTCGCCCTTGCCCTTCTCCACCAGTACCATCGCCATGCGCTTGCCGATGCTTTCGCGGGTGACCTGCTGGAAAATCGTGGCGCCGCGTCCGTCCAGATTGATATGGACGGCGGGTTCACCGGTCTGGCTGTCGAATCCGGGTTGCGCATCAGAAATGCGGTCACCGGTCAGGATCACTTCGCGTTTGAGCAAATGCGGCACGCCCTCGCGATCGTAAAGCAGCTCGTCGCCAAATGGCGGCTGGCCGCCGATGGCAGCCTGCAGCGAAGCGGCATCACTGTGCTCCTCGTCCACCATGCGCACCTCCAGCGTCGCCGTGCGGCCGAGAATGTCCTTTGCTTTGGCCGTATCCTGCACGCCGGGAAGCTGCACCACCACGCGATCGGAGCCTGCCTGCTGGACGATCGGCTCGGCGACGCCGAGTTCGTTGACCCGATTGCGCAGCGTCGTGATGTTCTGCTGAATGGCGAATTCCTGGATGCGCTTCTGAACCTCCGGCCTGAGCGCGGCAGTGATCGTATATTCGGATCCAGCGTCGCCGGAGTTAAGCAGCAGATCCGGGTTCTGCTTGCCGATTTCGGCGGCCGCCTGGTCGCGCGTCTGGCCGTCGCGAAACTTGACCACTACGTTCTGCCCGTCACGCGAGAGTCCGGCGTAGCGAATTTCCTTGCCCCGCAACGTGCTCCGTATATCGGCGAGGTAGCGGTCGGCAGCTTTGGTCAGCGCGCCTTTCATGTCCACCTGCAGCAGGAAATGCACACCGCCGCGCAGATCGAGGCCGAGATACATGGGCAGGGCATTGATTCTGGTAAGCCATCGCGGAGAACTGGACAGCAGGTTCAGCGCCACAACATAGTTCTCGCCCACCGCGCCTTGCAATACATCCTTCGCCCTGAGCTGCATGTCGGTGCTGGCAAGGCGCACCTTGATGCTGGCCTGATCGAGAAACATGCCGTCGGGCTTGATATTGGCCTGGCTCAGCGCCTGGTCGACGCGCGACAACAGCGTTTCGTCGATCTTGGCTGTGGTTTTGGCCGGGGAGATCTGCACCGCCGGCACTTCGCCGAAGAAGTTTGGCAACGTGTACAGCAGGCCAATGGTCAGAGCAATGGCAATGAGGACGTACTTCCAGAGCGGGTAGCGATTCATGTGTGCCCTATGCGGAGCGAATGGTCAGGTGTGCAGTGCATTCCGGAAGGTTTGCCACACATCCATTACCGTCTGCCTCTAATTGGCGTTCTTGATGGTTCCCTTGGGCAACAGGGTGGTGATGGAGGGCCTCTGGACCTGGATTTCGACGTTCGGGGCAATTTCCACGGAAATGAAATTATCGCCGACCTTGGTAACCCTGCCCAGCGTGCCCCCGGCCGCGACCACTTCGTCTCCCTTCTGCAACCCGGCCAGCATGGTGCGATGCTCCTTGGCGCGTTTCGATTGCGGCCGGATCATCAGGAAATACAGCAGGACGAACATCAGCACCAGCGGCAGTATTTGGAACATATCGAATCCCTGGCTGGCCGGTGCGGCCTGGGCGTAAGCATTGCTGATCAGCACGGTGACTCCTCCAGTTTGTTTTCTCGCTCAGGGTTCGACTGGCCGCCGACGGCATGCCGACCCGGCAGTTACGGTGTCAGGCCCTGAAAAAGTGGCGCATTTTAGCACGGCTACCCCGCGCGGTACCTTACCGACGCGGCATATTCCGTCAGCCTTCCGGCATCGATGGCTTGACGCAGTTCGCCCATTAGCTGCTGATAGAAATGAAGATTGTGGACAGTATTGAGGTGGGCACCGAGAATTTCGTTGACGCGTTGCAGATGGTGCAGGTAGGAACGCGAGAAATGCCGGCACGTGTAGCAGCCGCATTCCTCGTCGAGTGGCCGGATGTCGCCGCGATAACGGGCATTGCGCAGCCGGATCGTGCCGCTGCGGGTGAAAATCCAGCCATTTCGCGCATTGCGCGTGGGCATCACGCAATCGAACATGTCGATGCCGCTCACGACGGCATCGACGATGTCGGCCGGCGTACCAACGCCCATCAGATAACGCGGCGCAGCGGAGGGCAGTTGCGGCGCCGTATGGCGCAGGACGCGTTGCATGTCGGCCTTGGGTTCGCCCACCGACAATCCGCCGATCGCATACCCGTCGAAGCCGATTTCCTGCAGGCCGCGCAGCGACTCGTCGCGCAGTTCTTCATGCATACCGCCCTGAACGATGCCGAACAATGCATTGTTATTGCCGGCATGAGCGCGCTTGCTGCGCTCAGCCCAACGCAACGAGAGCCGCATGGAAGCGGCCGCCTCGCGCTCATCGGCGGGATAAGGCGTGCATTCGTCGAAAATCATGGCCACATCGGCATCGAGCGTGCGCTGAATACGCATGGATTCTTCCGGGGACAGGAAGCATACGTCCCCGTTCACCGGCGAGCGAAAGCTGACCCCTTCCTCGCTGATCTTGCGCAGTTCGCCCAGGCTGAACACCTGGAAGCCGCCGGAGTCGGTGAGGATCGGCTTGTCCCAGGCCATGAAACGATGCAATCCACCATGCACCGCGATGACCTCGAGCCCAGGCCTCAGCCAAAGGTGGAAGGTATTGCCGAGCACAATCTGCGCCCCGACGGCATGCAGATCCTCGGGACTCATGGCTTTTACCGCTCCGTAGGTCCCGACGGGCATGAAGACCGGCGTCTCGATGCTGCCATGGCCGAACGTCAAGCGACCGCGCCGGGCCAGTCCCTGCGTCGACAGAATTTCAAATTGCATTTCAGGTCGCTCCGCGCAGGTTCGCGCCGGCGTGATCGATCAACATGGCATCGCCGTAACTGAAAAACCGGTAACCTTGATTGACCGCGTGCCGATAGGCGTCGCGGACATGCTCGATACCGGCGAAGGCACTGACCAGCATTAGCAGCGTCGAACGCGGCAAATGGAAATTGGTCAGCAGCCGATCCACCATCCTGAAACCATATCCAGGTGTGATGAACAGTCTGGTCTCGCCCTCGCCCGCACCCAATTCTCCGGACTGCGCGGCCGCCTCCAGTGCACGCAGGCTGGTCGTGCCGACTGCGGTAATGCGGCCTCCGCGGGAACGCACCTCGGCGACTGCCCGTACTGTCGCGACGGGAATCGAGTAGTGCTCGCTGTGCATGATGTGACGGTCTATTTCATCCACCCTGACCGGCTGAAAAGTACCGGCACCGACATGCAAGGTCACATAGGCCAGTCCCGCACCGCAGGCTATGAGGCGATCCAGCATCGCCTGGTCGAAATGCAGACCTGCGGTCGGCGCGGCAACAGCGCCGGGATGACGGGCATAAATGGTCTGATACCGTGCCAGATCTTCGATGCCGGCCGGCCTTTCGATATACGGCGGCAGAGGCACTTCCCCCAGCCTGTCCAGCACGGACCATACCTCGTCGCCGAACTCCAGCAGGAAGAAATTCTCCTGCCGCTCAACCACCACGGCCGTATCCGCATTCCCAAAAACGATCTTCTGCCCCGGCGCAGGAGCATGGCTCGCGCGCAGCATTACAAGCGCGCGGTGCGCGCCCGTCACGCGCTCCACGAGCGCCTCGACCCGGCCGCCAGTCTGCTTGACACCCAGCAAACGCGCCTTGATCACGCGTGTATCGTTGAACACGAACAGGTCCCCCTCACGCACGAATCGCGGCAGATCGGCAAAGCGATGGTCTGAGCACGCACCGGTATTGCCGTCGAGATGGAGCATGCGGCCGGCAGCGCGCTCAGCGGCCGGAAACTGGGCAATGAGCGCCGGCGGCAGTTCGTAGTCGAACTCTTCGATTCGCATCGCGCGCATTATATCGGTGGATGCGGCCGAACCCGGTTGCCCGTTGAGACCGAATTGTCGATAATTGCGCTCCCGTGCCGGGATGGCGGAACTGGTAGACGCACGGGACTCAAAATCCCGCGCCCTCACAGGCGTGCCGGTTCGATTCCGGCTCCCGGCACCACTCGTCTGCCCTGGGCGGTCGGCTGAAGCCGCTTACCGCCCCTTTAACATCTACCGAGATATGCAGAGTTGAACCTTCTCATCAAGAACATCGACAACGACGGCCGCCTGGCCTTGATTCCGGATTTCGTGGAGACCCAATGGACTGTCGAAATTGCGGACCAGAATGACGGCAATGAATTTGCGCGCCGGTTAGCGGACGCCGATGCGCTGGTTTCCATGAGCTGGACAAAAAACATGCCGCCCGCACTAAAACTGCGCCTGCTCCAGCTGCCCGGCGCCGGGACCGACGAAATAGCGTTCGACGCAGTCCCTCATCAGGCCGCCGTGTGCAATGTCTTCGAACACGAAATCGGCATTTCGGAATACGTACTTTCGGCCATGCTGCAATGGGTCATTGGCATTCCGCGAATGGACGCGGCACTGAGACGCGGCCAGTGGCAGGGTTCACATCTGTGCGGCCCGCGCCATGGTGAACTGTTCGGGCAGACCTTGGGAATTGTCGGTTACGGCCGCATCGGCCACCAGGTTGCAGCACGAGCGCGCGCTTTCGGCATGAAGATCATGGCATGCAACCGCACCCCCGGAGCAGGAGACGGCTTTGTGGAACGCGTGGGGTCCATGGAGAAACTGGACGGTTTGCTGGCAGAATCGGATTTCGTCGTGCTGGCGCTTCCGCTTGATCCTTCGACCATCGCACTGATCGGCAAAAGTCAGCTGGAAAAAATGAAGTCTTCGGCGGTGATCATCAACGTTGCGCGCGGAGCATTGATCGATGAAACCGCGCTTTTCGACGCATGCAGCGAACACCGCATCGGGGGCGCGGTTATCGATACTTGGTATCGCTATCCCGCCCAGGGAAGCACACAAGGCGAACCTTCCAGTCTGCCCTTCCGCGATCTCGACAATGTCATCATGACCCCACACGGATCGGGGTGGACGGAAGGCTTGCGGCCACGACGCTGCCAGTTGATCGCTCAAAACCTTGATCGGCTGGCACGAGGTGAACCGCTCGTAAATGTAGTCCGGCAAGCCTTTGCCAGGCATTGATTTCGCGCACGGGAAAAATGAACAAGTACGCAATCGAAGAATCCGCAAAAATAATCTGGAACACCTGGCGGGCAAACAAGCGCATCGCTGCGCTTCCGGCTACGTGTCGGCCCGAATCACGCATCGAGGGTTATCGAGTTCAGGCCAGAGTTGCCGAGCTGTCGGGGCAGGACACGTTCGGCTGGAAAATCGCGGCAACCAGCAAGGCCGGGCAACGGCATATCGGCGTCGATGGCCCACTCGCCGGCCGGCTACTGGAGAAGAGGGTGTTCCATTCCGGCGCTACCGTAGCGCTGTCAAACAACATCATGAATGTCGCGGAGGCAGAATTTGCATTTCGCATGGCGCGCGATCTTCCGACGCGCGGGATGCCTTACTCCATGGAAGAGGTTGTCGCCGCAGTCGATACGATGCATCCGGCGATCGAGATTCCGGATTCCAGATACGAGAACTTCGTAACGGTCGGCGCCGCCCAGCTCATCGCCGACAATGCCTGTGCAAGCTACTTTGTTCTGGGCCCGGCCACTCTAACCGACTGGCGCCAGCACGACCTGGCAGATCATCCGGTAATAATGAATGTAAATGGCCGCCTGGATCGAGAGGGTAAAGGCGCAAATGTGCTGGGAGACCCGCGCATTGCGCTTACGTGGATTGCCAACGAACTGTCGTTGCTGGGCGACATGTTGCGGGCGGGGCAAGTGATTACAACGGGTACGTGCATCGTGCCGGCAAAAATCGCCCAAGGAGACTCGATCTTTGTCGATTTTGGAGTCTTCGGCTGCGCCGAAGCGCGTATGGAATCGTAGGCCGACAGGGAAGACTGTTCCGGGCTTTTCGGGTGTTTGTAGGTGTGTTTCAGCTTCCGTGCGATAGTGCAGCCTGCGACTACGCCCAGCGTGACTTGTATCGCCAGACAAACTAAATTCGGGAAATTGCAAATTATCAAGTGGCCCCGGGAATGCTAGACCGATATCGTAGTGGCAATCGACACGGACTGAGCTTGAAATGCAGCTTTACTACCCGCGCTCGTTTCTAAAACTGATCCTTGCTGGATTCTCGCTGGCGGTCCTGCCGCTGATATTCGCACTTATTAACAACGCCTATTCTATCCACCAACTCGCCACCCATAGCCAGCGCGCGGTATATCAGGCGGTGCAGACTACGCAAAGCACCCGATTCCTGATTGAACAAATTACCAGCATGGAGCGCAGCATCCGGCAGTTTGCGATCATAGGAGACCCCTCCCTGCTGCAAGGCTACGCCCTCGCCCATGAGCGGTTTATCGGAACCGTGCGCAAGATGTCAGCGCTGCCGCTGGATTCCAAGCAGAAGCAAGCAGTAGTAGCACTGCGCGATCGTGAATTTTCTCTCTTCGAGCGAATCGGCCGATCAGGTGCGAAGCCGGGAATAGTCAATCCGGCGGCGACTGAACTTGCCGAACTATCCGAAACGGCGCGCGTGCTTGATCAACAGGGCAACTTGCTGGTCGACCGCGAAGTCGACACCATGCAGAGGATGGCCGGCGAAATTCAAAGATTTATCTTCTGGCAATTGCTCGCCTTGGTACCCATTGCCCTTCTTTTGGTAGTCGGTGCGACGATGCTTATTTCCAAACCGATCGCGCAACTCGAATCGGCAATACAAAAACTCGGCGAAGGACGATTCGATGTGCGCGTTGCCGTTACCGGCCCGGCGGATCTGGAGTCCCTGGGACATCAGCTCGACTGGCTGCGCCTTCGGTTACTCGACCTGGAGGAGCAGAAATCACGATTCCTGCGGCACGTTTCGCATGAACTCAAAACACCCCTGACGGCATTGCGTGAAGGCGTGGAGCTGCTCTCCGACGAAGTCACAGGAAAGATGACCGCCGGGCAGTTCGAAATCGCGCGCATTCTGAGACAAAACACCCTGAAACTGCAGAAACTGATCGAGGACCTGCTCAGTTATCACAGCGCACAATTCCACACATCTGCGCTGTCGTTCTCGCAGGTCAATCTAAAGGGCCTGGCTGCGAGTGTCGCTCAGCAACATTCGTTGGCGATGCGGGCCAAGAATCTCAGCCTGAACCTGGCGGCATCCGAATTCAGCATAGAGGCCGACGAGAACAAGATTGAAGCAATCGTGGACAATCTGCTTTCGAACGCGATCAAATTTTCTCCGGCCGGCGGAACGATACGCGTGCAGCTGCGCCGACGCGGTTCGGACGTCGTGATCGACGTCATGGATGAGGGACCCGGCATTCTTCCGGAGGATCGTAGCCGGGTATTCGAGCCCTTTTACCAAGGCGGCTCCGAGTATACGGGCCCGGTGAAAGGTACGGGGCTGGGCCTTGCGATCGTTCGAGAATACGTCAACGCCCACCATGGCAGCGTTGAGATCATCGTTGACGGCAATCCCGGAGCCCACCTGCGTGTCATACTGCCGACACGGCAGGTGGAAATAGCCGCGTGAGCTCGAGACGGGGGTGCGTCTTCGTGGCCATGGTTGCAGCTATAGTTGTAACTATCGCCGCTTGCGCCCCGGCGGGCAGCAAGAGCGCAAGCCAGGATGCACCCCGGTATGTGGCGGTCGTCGAGCCCATGCCGAGCGATCCCGATCGCATTGCCAGGTTTTACGACCACCTGCGGACACTGAAAACCGATGAACTCGCTGTTGAACTGGATCTGACGCGACGGTCGTTCGAGAAGGACGGGTCGGAACTTGATCGACTGCAACTTGCCCTGCTTCTTTCGTTGCCCGGTGCGAGTTTCCGAGACGACAACGCCGCAATTGCGTTGCTGCTGGAGCCGCGCACGAAAATCGAGCCCCTTTTAGCGTGATAACCGGCGTTCCGATTTCTGGTCAAAGCCGGTTGGCTGCGGTAGCAAAATCGCCGCTGACCGGTGCCGTGGGCGATTCGCAGTCTGGTGGTTTCTTCCCCGCAGAGTTAAAGTTTGCCGGTTTCGACGCCATCATCCTGTGCGGCCGGTCCGAACACCCGGTTTACCTGTGGATCCACAATGGCGAGGCTGAATTGCGTCCTGCAAGCCATCTATGGGGC
>JANOGH010000216.1:0-2125 GCA_031414075.1 Betaproteobacteria bacterium
TGTCGACCTGCACCTTGAACAGCAATTCCACCGCGGCCTTGATCTCGGGCTTGGTCGCGTCCGCGACGACACGGAAAATCACTTGTTCGTTCTTGTCAGCAACGTAGGTGCTCTTTTCGGAAACCACCGGCGCGAGCAAAACCTGCATCAGGCGCTCCGGATTGAAACCGGTCTGCTTGATACCGTCCTGTTTGACACCGCTCTGTTTGATAGCAGCCGCGCTCATGCCAGCATCTCCTCAATTTTAGCGACTGCGCCTTTGGTGATCAGCGTGTTGTTGAAGCGCAGCAGGCTGACCGGGTCGGCCTGGTGCGGTTCTATCACCAGGATATTTGGCAGGTTGCGTGCCGACAGGACCAGATTCTCGTCGAGCTTGTCGGTGATGATCAGGACATTCTCCAGGCCCATTTCCCTGACCTTCTGGGCCAGCAGCCTGGTCTTGGGCGAGGTGAGGGCAAAGTCCTCCACGACCGCCAGCCGACCTTCGCGCGCCAGCTGCGACAGGATCGCAGCCAGGCCGGCGCGGAACATCTTGCGGTTGACCTTGTGGCTGAAATTCTCTTCCGGGCTGTTCGGAAAAATCTTGCCGCCGCCGCGCCACAACGGACTCGAAGCCATACCGGCACGTGCACGGCCAGTGCCTTTCTGGCGCCAAGGCTTGCGTGTGGATTTCGCGATATCGCTGCGGCCCTTCTGCGCGCGCGTTCCCAAGCGTGCGTTGGCCATATAAGCGGTCACGACCTGGTGCACCAGAGACTCGTTGTATTCGCGCCCAAACAAATCGTCCGACGCCTTCACGCTGGCGCTGGCCTGACCCTTTGCGTCGATCAGTTTTAATTCCATTACGCCACCGCTTTCACAGAAGGATGGACGACCACGCCCCCCCCCTCGGAGCCAGGTACCGCCCCTTTGATGAGCAGCAACTGGCGTTCGGCGTCGATGCGTACGATCTGCAGCTTCTGCGCCGTACGCTTCACCGCACCCAGGTGACCGGACATGCGCTTGCCGGGGAAAACGCGGCCCGGATCCTGTGCCATGCCGATGGAGCCGGGAACATTGTGGGAACGCGAATTACCGTGACTGGCGCGGCCCGAAGAGAAGTGGTGGCGTTTGATAACGCCCGCGAAACCCTTGCCGACCGTTGTGCCGGTAACGTCGACCAGCTGGCCGACCTTGAATATGTCCACGCCGATCTGCCCGCCAACCTTGAAATTGGCAAGTTGATCGGGCTCCACGCGGAATTCACTGAGAACGTGACCCGCCTCGACGCCTGCCTTGGCAAAATGCCCGGCCGCGGGCTTGCTCACGCGACTCGCGCGGCGCTTGCCGAAAGCGACCTGGACCGCGGCATAACCGTCGGTTTCCGGCGTCTTGATCTGGGTCACGCGATTGTTCGACACGTCGACAACAGTCACCGGGACGGCATTGCCATCATCGGTAAACAGTCTCGTCATGCCGATCTTGCGACCGACTAGTCCTAAGCTCATTTTTATTTCCCTTTAACAAAAGGGGCCGGTTTCAATTGACCGGCCGATCTATTTTTAACCGGGCCGGCTCTTCTCAGACCGGGCTCCGGGTACCGCTCGTTACAGCTTGATCTCCACGTCCACGCCCGCAGGCAGGTCGAGCTTCATTAATGCATCGACCGTCTTATCGGTGGGGTCGATGATGTCCATCAGTCTCAGATGCGTACGAATCTCGAACTGATCGCGCGACGTCTTGTTCACGTGCGGGCTGCGCAGCACATCAAAACGCTCGATTCTGGTGGGCAACGGAACCGGGCCCTTGACGACGGCGCCGGTGCGCTTGGCGGTCTCGACGATCTCGAGGGCCGACTGGTCGATGAGCTGTCCGGCGACCAGCGGAAAGAGCGCGCGCCGGTACACCAGCGCGTCGAAACACTGCGAGCCCCGATTCCCCGCGTTCGCGCTTGGGGGCGCGAGGTCGTACGCGAGCATGGCCTGCATCTCCGGCGGATAGAACGTCGGGTTGCGACGCAACCGTTCCCGCGCTGTCTGGTTCAGGAATACCGCGACCTCATACGTCGCTTGCTGGCCGACGTACACCGTGTCGGCTGAGGGGACCGAGCTCAACGAGCTCAGGATGCTCGTGTCGATGCGCGCGC
>JANOGH010000217.1:0-5238 GCA_031414075.1 Betaproteobacteria bacterium
GATCATCAGCAGCTTCATGGGAAGGCGACACGCCCGAAGCGCAAGCCCGGATACCGGCCCATTGGACGCGAACGGAGATTCCGCGCGGGGCGGGCATCCGGCGTTGGCAGTTGCTTCGCCAGTTTTTCCCTGCGGAACTCCCTGTCTAGAATTTGCGCATGCGGCGGGCCTGCGTACCGGGGGAGCGGTCGTGAAAAAAAAGCAGACTTACGTCCTGTTGGCGGGCTTGCTGGCTAGTGCTAGCGCTCACACGCAAAAAACTCTTGATATCGTTACCGACGATGTCGTCGTAACCGCCTCACGCTTCGAAGAGAGACCCGGCGATCAGCCGATCGGGGTGACGGTTATTACCAGCGAGGAAATTCGCAGCAGCGGCGAAACTTCGCTGCCCAAGTTGCTTGCCCGCCAGCCCGGCGTTTTCGTGCGCGACAATAGCGGCAGCCCGGACATGCAGGTGGACCTGCGCGGTTTCGGTGCCACCGGCGACCAAAACACACTGGTTCTTCTCGATGGTCGCCGTCTGAGCGAGTACGAACTTACTACCGCACGATGGTCCGCCATACCGATCGAATCCATTGACCGCCTGGAAATAGTCCGCGGCAGCGGCGCTGTGCTTTACGGTGGCGGCACCACCGGTGGGGTAATCAACATCATTACGAAGAGACCGGATCGCGGCTCGAAATCATTCGACGCCTACGCCGCCACCGGCAGTTACAACGCCCAGGATTATCGCATCGGGGGACAAGTAGCGGGCGAGAGTGTCGGCCTCGGCCTCAACGGCGGGCACTATGCTTCGGACAATTATCGGGAAAACAATCGTGTCGACCAAAACAACTTTGTCGTCGATCTGCGCAACTTCGATCCTTATCACAGTCTTAATCTTTCGCTCGGCTACGACAAGCAGGACCTGCGCTTGCCGGGTACGCGCACCGCGACGGAATTGGACACGGACCGTCGTGGCACGCGAACGCCTGAGGACTTTTCCAATCGTAGAGGCGGATTCGCCAATCTATCCGGAAAGTTCACGCTGGGCGCCGCAGAACTGGTGACCGATCTGGGTTATCGGGAGAAGAATAACAATTTTCACGCGGCATTTTCCGGCTTGACGCTGGACGGCAGCACCAAAGTGCAGACGTGGAGTTTTTCGCCGCGAGTAAAGATTCCGTATTCCGCACTCGGCACGCCTAACAGCCTTGTGGTCGGCGTCGATTGGGAAGATTGGGATTACACGTCCGTCCGCACCAATCCGGCCTCAGCGACGGCGAACCAGCGTAATTCCGCTGTGTATCTGCAAAATGTATCGACTCTGGCACCGGGAACAACCCTGTCGCTTGGCGGCAGGTTACAGCGGGTCGAGTTCGACGCGAATGACTCCACCGCCCCAGCCGGCAGCGCATCGGGAGAACAGAACCGGAATCTATCGGCTTACGAGATCGGCGCGCGCCACCAAATCAATGGCGCGACTGCGATCTTCGGAAAATATGGATCTAGCTTCCGTGTTGCGACCCTGGACGAAATCTATTCTCCCGGGCTTGGCGCTTTTTTTCTGCCGCCGTCGGTGAGCTTCCTCGAGCCGCAGACTTCGCACGACGCGGAAGTGGGCATCGAGGCGCAATTCGGTCCAGGCAGATACCGGATCGCTGTCTATCGTTCCGACATCATTAACGAGATCCATTTTGACGCCAATGCTTTTAGCAACGTCAATCTTCCGCCCACGGAACGCTCGGGCGTGGAACTGGAAGGCAAATGGACGCTCACCAAGAGCGCGTTGATGTTTGCGAACTACACCTACGCTAACGCGACTTTCCGCTCTGGCACCCTCGGAGGTATAGACATTTCCGGCAATCGGATCCCGCTGGTGCCGCGCCATATGGCCAATATTGGCATCGATTGGTCTATACGGGAACGCACGCGCTTAAACGCGGCTGCCAATTACGTCGGCAGCCAACTTTACGATGGCGACGAATTGAACACCTTCGGAACAGAAATGCCGGCCTATTGGACGGCCGATCTGGGGCTCTTTCACACGATTGACGCCTGGACCTTCGGTGCATCCGTGAGAAATCTGTTCGACGAGAAGTATTACACCTATGCGCTGGCAATAACCTTCCCCACCAATACCTTCATCGCCTATCCGTCGCCTGAGCGCAATTTCCTGGTCTCGGTACAGTATCGATTCGGCGACTGACTGTGCGGGCGCCGCGGCCGGGGCGCGAATTTAGTGCCCCTGCCGCGCGGTTTTTCGATGCTACAATCGATCGCGTTCGCCGCAAGATTGCGTTCGCCGCAAGATTTCGGTGGGCGCGGCCATCGCGGGCCGCCCTGGACATCAAAGCATTCGCTATCGGGGCGGTCGAAAAATCACACGAGGAGGATAGCCATGTTGTTCCGCAATATTCGTCAGACGGGTAGCTGTCTCTTGACGGTACTGGCCGCCGCCGCGCTTGGCGCGACGCCTGCCGCCGCCAGGATGGAAAAAATCGGCAAGGGGGAAGGTGTCGTGGACATCGTCGCTTGGCCCGGATATATCGAGCGCGGCGACACCGACAAGGGCTTCGATTGGGTTACCGATTTCGAGAAGAAAACTGCGTGCAAGGTTCGAGTCAAGACTGCCGCCACTTCGGACGAAATGGTGGCGTTGATGAACGAAGGCGGTTTTGATCTGGTGACCGCCTCCGGGGACGCCAGCATGCGCCTCATTTCGGGAAAGCGGGTGCAGGAAGTGAACATCGGCCTGATCCCCAGCTACAAGAGCATCGATCCGCGCCTGCAGAAGGCGCCGTGGCACACCGTCGGCGGCAAGCATTTCGGTGTCCCGTACCAGTGGGGCTACAACGTTCTTGCCTACAACACCAAGGTGTTCAGCAAGCCGCCGCAGAGCTGGGATGTCGTGTTCAAGGAAATGACCCTGGACGACGGCAAATCGAACAAGGGACGGGTGCAGGCATTCGACGGCCCGATCTATATCGCAGACGCGGCGCTGTTCCTGATGCATTCCCAGCCTGGGCTCGGCATCAAGAATCCCTACGAACTCGACGAAGCGCAATACAAGGCGGCGCTGACGCTGCTGCGCGAACAACGCAAGCTGGTGTCGCGCTACTGGCATGACGCCTTCGTGCAGATCGACGATTTCACCAACGAGGGCGTCGTGGCTTCTTCGTCCTGGGGTTTCCAGGTCAACCTGCTGCAGGGAAAGAAGGCGCCGATCGCCAGCATCGTGCCCAAGGAAGGCGCCACCGGCTGGGCCGACACCACCATGATGCATGCGGACGCGCCGCACCCAAACTGCGCATACATGTGGATGGAGCATTCCATCAACAAGAAGCTGCAGGGCGATCTCTCGGCCTGGTTTGGTTCGGTACCGGTGGTCGCGGAGGCCTGCAAAGGCAATGCGTTGCTGGGCGACACGGGCTGCGAGACCAACGGCATCAAGGAGTTCGACCGCATCTGGTTCTGGCGCACCCCGGTTGCCAACTGCGGCAGTGGCCGCACCTGCGTGCCCTACTACCGCTGGGTGACGGATTACATCGCGGTGCTGGGCGGCCGGTAAGTCATGGGGTTGCATGCGCTTTCGACTCCCTGAAGAGTCCACACTCTGTAACATCCAACAGGACGGGCCGCGCTTTGCGGCCCGTTCTTTGTGTGGCATCTTCCGCACATGACAAAGCCATCCGGAATCGCCGTCAAATTCGTCGGCGTATCGCGCCATTTCGGCGAGGTGCGCGCTGTGGACGACGTCAGCTTCGAAATCCAGGACGGAGAATTCTTCTCCATGCTCGGTCCCTCCGGCTCGGGCAAGACCACCTGTTTGCGGCTCATCGCTGGATTCGAGCAGCCGGATGCCGGAAACATCGTGATTCATGGCGCCAATGTCGAGGGAGTACCGCCGTACGAGCGCGACGTAAACACGGTATTCCAGGATTACGCGCTGTTTCCGCACATGACCGTATCGGAGAACGTCGAGTACGGTCTGATGATCCGCAAGGTTGCGACAGCCGAGCGGCGCCGGCGCTCGCAGGAGATCCTCGATCTGGTGAAGCTCGAAGCCTTGGGTGCCCGCAAACCCAACCAGCTCTCTGGCGGCCAGCGCCAGCGCGTGGCGCTCGCGCGCGCGCTGATCAACCGGCCCAGCGTGCTGCTGCTGGACGAGCCGCTGGGTGCGCTCGATCTCAAGCTCCGCGAACAGATGCAGGAGGAACTCAAGGCCCTGCAGCGCCAGGTCGGCATCACCTTTGTCTATGTGACCCACGACCAGGGGGAGGCGCTGGCGATGAGCGACCGGCTGGCGGTGTTCAACCATGGCCGCATCGAGCAGATCGGCGCGCCGGCTGAAATCTACGAACACCCGGCAACCGCATTCGTCGCCGGCTTCGTGGGCGTGTCGAACGTCTGCACCGGCGAACTGGCGAGTCGGCTCAGCGGATCGGCGCAGGCCTTCGCGATTCGCCCCGAGAAAATTGCCATGGTGGCGGTATCCGAGCAGGCACCCGACGGCTGGCTAAGTGTTACTGGTCGAATCCGCGCGGTGACCTACCACGGCGCTACCACCCGCTACGCGGTCGCGCTCGACGACGGCGGCGAACTGGCGGTCATGCGGCAGAATGCCGGCGACGGTGGGCATGGTGCTCGCGTGGGTGAGACCGTCAGCCTGGCGTGGCCGCGCCGCCTTAACCAGCCGCTCGCGGAGGGCGCATGAGCGCGGCCTACGCCCAGCCTTCCTTGACGGCGCGGATCTCGTCGGCGTTGTACTTGCATCCGAAGCTGCTGCTGGCGCTGTTGCTTGCCCCGCCGCTGCTGTGGCTGGGCGTGATCTACCTCGGGTCGCTATTTGCGCTGTTGCTGCAGAGTTTTTTCTATATCGACGACTTCTCCGGCAACATCGTCCGCGAATTCTCGTTTGCTACCTACCAGCAGTTGTTCACCCGCGCCAACGCCGATGTCTTCATCCGCACGACCCTGATGGCCGCGGCCGTCACCGTCGCCGCCGCGCTGATCGCCTTCCCGATCGCGTACTACATGGTGCGCTATGCCTCGATGAAGATGAAGGCGGCGTTGTATCTTGCCGTGATGCTGCCGCTGTGGTCGAGCTACCAGCAGGCGGCGCGCGTCGCCGCGCTCGCCCAGCCGCACGCCTTCGTCGGCGAGCAGCGCGGCCGCGCAGGCGTAGTACAGACCGGTCGCCGCCTGGCGCGCATGGGATTCATCCTGCGTCGTCGCCGCCTGGTGGGCGAACGATGC